>CAZUAW010000153.1:0-5672 GCA_964618535.1 uncultured Thiotrichales bacterium | reverse complement strand
CGTAACCCATCGGCTGGTTCAATTCGAGAAGCTCGGTAACCAGCCAGCATTGCTGACAGCACAGCAGCCAACATCGTCAGGACAAAAGCAGCCACAAAGTGCCAGGGTTCCAATTTGCACACCGTCTGACCGGACGATAATTGTCCCGCCATCACTGCATTGATCGCTTTGCCAACCAGAAAATAGACAGCAACAGCCAGTCCCCAGCCCAATATTGCGGTGTATAGCGCCTGCAATACTGGCACCCAGATGATATCTCCGGTGCGAAAACCAACGACCCGCAATACTGCAAGGTCACGGCGTTTTCTATCCACATTTCCCCACAAATTAGCGCCGAGTGACAAGGTGTAACCCAACAAACCGATGATCGCTACCAGCCAGTAAATCGCGGTCAGATTCTTGTCTATGGACTTCACCAAATCAATTTCGGTCGACTGAGACTGCACTGCAATATCCTTCAACGCGAAATCTTTTTCCAGCACGGATACGTCGTAGATAGATCTCGCATACATGCGAAACCCGGGATACTCACGCGCCGTGACTGGCAGTGCGTAGCCTTCCCAACCCATAGACGTAACTTCCCGACCATCTCGATAATCAGATATCGACTCGACCAATGGCAGCGGAGCCAGTGCCGAGATTCCAGTCAATGACTCCAGCACGCCTACGACGGTCAACTTCAGCATTTCAGTTTCAGTTGAACCGCGAAAGAAACGCCCTACGCGTCCCTGTAACACGTCGCCTTTAGATGCCTGCAATACCTTGGCAATACTCGCCGAAAGTATAATTTGCATGCCTTCTGGTGCCGTTACTAACTCAGTCAGCATGGGATCACCCTGACCAGTGGGTTTGAGTTCTGTCTTAATAATCCGTCCGGCCTTATCGCTTTTCAGCTGGATGGATGAAGAGATACCCTTAAATTCAGGCGTGACAAAACTGACATCGACTCGGTTGCCTATCGAATCCAGCATCGGTTGATTAAAACGCCCACTGCCCACGGAACGAATTTCCAGATTCTTTGGCTGGTGTACCAGTTGATCCAGCATACTGCCGACAATGCCATTTTTTAGACCGAACAAAATCAACATAGGACCGAGCACGGCCGCCAGCGCCAGCACCGCAAAACCTGACATCTGCCATTCGACAATATAGTCTCTGCCAGCGAGCCAAGATAAGGTTCTAAACCGATGCATGTGAGTACTCCAACAACATGAACTAACCCCTCACCACGGTTTCTGCCAACTTACCGTCTGCCGAGGTCCGAGTGTGCAACGAGATCCGGCGTAAACCGAGTTCTCTGACGTGCATCCAGGCATGGCTGGCAACGATCACCGTAATATTCATTGCCTCAACCAGCTCAATGAATAACGCCATAATCTTTTTCGCGGCAATGGGATCCAGTGATGCCGTTGGCTCATCTGCAATCACAATCGAAGGGTGGTGCGCCAGCGCCCGACCTATCGCTACGCGTTGACGTTCGCCGGTAGAAAGTTGCGCTGGCAACTTGTTTAGATGGCGGTGTATTCCGAGATTTTTTGCCAGTTCATCAATTGAATGATCATCGTACATATTGAGAATTCTGCGCGATAAGGTGAGGTTTTGTCGTACCGTAAGATAAGGTAACAAACCACCTGTCTGCATCACATAGCCAACTTGCTGCCTGCGTATATCACCCAACTCATTGAGTAAATTATGCTGCCAGATTTTATCCACATTCAGCGCATCGGTCCGCCCTTGTGGCCGAAACCGAAACGAGCCAGCATCCGTCGGACGCGATAAAAATGCCAGCATATCCAGCAAGGTGCTTTTCCCGCAGCCACTTTCACCAATGAGTGCGATTTTCTCACCCAGGCCAATCTGCAAGCTGGGAACAGTTAATCGAAAATTAGCTCCCTGCGCTTCACGGGTTTTGATTACCTCGCGTAGGTGATAGATGAGGATATTTTCAGCAGGATAATTGGGATTTGGCACAGAATTCGGTCGTGTTTAAATAGCAGAGCGGACGGATTTACCAAGAAATCGATGGGTCAGGGCAACATATCCAGTGAAAGCGCCATCACCGAATCACCACTCACAGGGCCGCCACCAGGTGTGTACCACATATCAGAATGGTCATATAAGGCTTGATAGTAGGCGATTTTTTCCTCCAGGCTATTCACAAAGTGTACCTGCTGAGAAACCGGCCACGCCTCCCAATCATCTAACGATGTAGACAACGCGGCGCTTTGATACGGGAGATCTTCAATGTATTCCTGCAGCAGCCCCATCGAGGCAAGATCGGTATTGGTCGTGGTATTTTTCAGCTGGTTAGGATCACGGCTCAGTGTTGCAGCAACACTTTTAAGGTCAGCAATAAAGTTTCCTGGCTCAAGTAACCCATCTTCAAAAGATTCGAGGGTTTTGGTTAATCGTTCGTGCAGGTCGCTAAGTTGATCACGAGTTAACAGCACGCCCACATCCAATGTTTTTTCTTCGGGACTTGAGAAGCTGTGATCCAAAGTCCAGGCACTCACCACATCAGGAACCTGCTGATTTTTATTCAAATACTGAATTCGCATGGCATTGCCAATGCGCGATATCTTTCCTGCCAGACCCGCAAGCTTCGACGTATCCTTAGAAGTCTCTGGAGCTTCGCCACCCATTGCCGTAATCACTTGCTGGCTAATTTGCGAACTCAGGATATCAACCGCCTGACCAAACTGCTGGAGTTGGCCTGCTGCCACGCCATAGTACAAGGCTCCCACTCCTGGGTAGCGCGCCAAGGTTTGATAACTCCTTTTAGCCGCATCATGATTGGCGATACCCGAAGGGGTTAGAAGATGCAGAACCGTCAGGGAGATACTTTGCTTCTCCGCCAGTTTGTTGAGTGCCTCAGCGGATAGACCAGTACTACCCAGTTCATCCTGGGCTTCACGCGGCCCAGCATCTGTAACTAAGACTACATAACGGGCATCAATTCCGTTCCAGACGATGGTTTCCAATGCAGCCTTAACACCAGCGTAAGCATCTTCACGAAAATCTTTACTCGAAACTGTGGCGGGGCTAACTTGATCAACCACAGCAAAAAATTGCTCGGCGTTAACGCCCTGTTCCAGCGTGGCAAAGGTTTTGGTCAAATAACCCAGACCTTCGGCCGCATCGGGGTTATCCCTAAATGCCACCAGGCCAAAACGCACCTGTCCGGTGCCACCGGTTTCATCCAGATCTTTGTAGATTTTGCGAATCGCCTCGCGAGTACGATCAATGTATTCGCCCATCGACAGCGTGGCATCCATGACAAAAACGACGCCAGTGGAAAACCCATCTGGTATTTTAGTCGCTGGTGCTGCTGGTTCAGTTGACGCTGCGGGAGCTTCGCTAGTATCCGGTATAGTCGCGATTTTGAGCAATTTCGCCTGACTGTTGCCAAAAAACACATCCTCATGCTGCAAAATTGGCGCAACATAAAAATCTTTCGTCGCATCAATATTGTAATTAGGCTGGATCGCAACCACAGGAGAATCAGATGCTACAATCCCGCTCACAGCTTGGTCATAATGGCGCTTGTATTGCTGACTGTCTTGATCATCAATGAGCTTTTTCAAGCTGTCACGATTCTTGAACAATAATGCTCGCTCACGTTCGAGTGGGTTTCGAAAAGTGACCGTCAAACCCTGGTTCCAGGCGATTGACTGATCTTCGGCAACCCAGCCGAGATTTTCACCACGGACGTTTTCAGCCACCTGTAACCATTGCTGCTGTCCCATGCGTTTCTTACTGTAAACATATTGAATCGAGAAAGGTGCCAGTGATTTCGATTGGTCAGTACCACCCGCGTGGCTGGATAAAGTCGCACCCGGTTTTGTCACCACCCGCTGGAAAAGTGTCTTCTTACCTTCCATTAACAATGGCTTGGTAGCTGCAAAAACAGCGGTTCCACTATTAGCGAATAGCAGCATCAAAATAAGGATAGAGCGAATCATGAAGTGTATGGACATTAAATATTTACCAATGAAAAGAGCGTGTCACGAAAAAAAGAGGATAGGTTTAGCGCCATTGCAGCAGCAGACGATCAGCATCAACATCGCCTTCATTCGCCGCATTCTGAACCCACTTTTTTAAATTTTCGAGACTGGAACTGGCTTCTGGAACACCTGTGGCGACGGCGATTTTGTACCACTTAAATGCAGTGAATGGCTCAGCGATTCCAGTGATAGATTGTTTTTCGGAGAATGTTTGTGGGTCTGCTTGCTTTGCCAGTGTCATTGCGGCCGAACCATGTCCCTTTCTGGCAGCATAAAAATACAACAAATAGGCATCAGCGTGCTGCTCGGCGGCAGCAAAGGATTCCGCTTTTTCGAAAACTGCATCAATACTTTTGCTATCGGAGGTCTTTTTCCAGCTTGCTATCCATGCCCTCGCATCACTGCCTCCGGTCGATGGATTGCTCTGCAGCAATCCCTTACCAGGTTGAATTTGATTGTCAGCAACCGAATCTGTACTAGGGTTTTCTAAAATTAGAGCCGTATATATTAAGCCCAATGCCAACAGGATTAACGGATATTTAAACCAGCCTAACTTATTTTCCTCACCTGAAGATTTAAACACAGGCTCTTGATTCGCAGCATCCGGTAATTTGATGGCATCTGATTTGCTCGAGGAATCGCTCATTTTTGTGTTTTTTTCGGTTGTTGATTTTTCTGATGAGTCTAGAGACATTGATATTAGAACCTTAGGCTTTCATAGCAGGGGACTGCGTAGATCGGGTAGAACGCAGATAAAACTGAATTTAAATCTGCAAGTTGAGTTTGAGTATACCCGAGATTGGCGAGGATCTCAGGATATATAAAAGACGTTGCTGACTGATAATAATAGAGTTTTTGTCAATCAGCCTAGATACACTGCTGGACGCTGAGCAAAAGTTTCATCCAGAATCTAACCCGGATATTTCATGAATTCATGTGATGATCGCGCAGGATATTGATTTCACAAGGGATTGTTTTTACGCGTCTCGTATCGGTGATTACGGGCAAGTGAAAAGAATTCCTTGTGGAATCAATAGACAAGCGAGGGCGCATGTAATTCATGAAATATCCGGGCTAAGACTACAATCGGCATCAATGCCACAGGTTGTTGGAGCTAGTCATCAGAGATGCCGTATAAAATCATACGGTTTGATGCTCTAACGACTCGTTTTTCTGAGTCAACTTAACGAAACCAATATCTTCCATAATCCCATAAACAGCAGGCAACACCAGCATAATGAGCAATGTTGACGTCAGCATGCCAAAGACAATGCTTGTGACTAATGGTACGAGAATAAGTGCCTGCGTACTGGTCTCAAATAACAGTGGTGTAAGACCCGCAACAGTCGTCGCGGAAGTTAAAAATATCGCTCTGAAACGATCACGTACGGCTTGGCTGGCAGCATCATGTAGAACCATTCCATCTTCCACATGTTGCTTAACAAACACGACGAGTAAAATTGAATCATTAACAACAATTCCCGCCAGCGAAACAAACCCAATCATGCTCGGCAGGGTAAAATCCAGCCCCATAATCAAATGCCCCCAGATGGCCCCGATGAGTGCCAACGGAATATTTAACATAACAATTGCTGGTTCGCGATAGTTTCGGAATATCAGGCTTAGCAGTAAAAATACGCCCAAAGCACCCAAGCCGAATCCACTTAG
>CAZUAW010000152.1:0-5674 GCA_964618535.1 uncultured Thiotrichales bacterium | reverse complement strand
ATGCCGCCGCGATACCATTTGATCTTATCAGCGGGGTAACCAAACTTAATCAAATTTTTGATATTGTTGGGTGACTGGCCACACCACATGCCATTACAGAACATGACAAGTGTCTTGGCATTTGAATAGTCAAACACGTTTCCAGGTGATCCTGCGGCAATAGCCTCATCAACACCAAACGCATCAACGCCAGCTCTAGTCAGTGCATTAAAATGTTCAGACATGACTTTCATGATGCCATCAGTAGTTGCGCCCTTTTTAGGGTTCAACAGAGTCCACGGCAGGTTAATTGCGCCGGGGATGGTGCCTTTGGCAACCCAGTCAGGTGTACGTGAATCGACAACTAAGATACTGGAATCGCCACCCGTCATTTTAGAAAGATAATCCAGAACTTCTACCTCACCGAGTGTTTCCACACCTGGCGCTAAAAGAATGGGCTGAATGCAAAATGGTGGGCAAGGACGAGAAGTTTTAGCAAATGCAGGAATAACGGTGGCAGCATTGTTTGGATCACGTTTGATCACCGTATCAGCTCCACCGTGTTTCACAGTGACGGAAGAGAGCGTAGGGGTGATGCCAACAGGTTTTCCAGCAGCTGCTGATTTCCCGGCAATTGCGTTTTTAGCGCCTTGCACAGGATCTGGAATTGATTCGCAGCCCGTCAAAACGATGCTTGATGCAACAGCTAGTGATGCAAATAAAAAAAGTGGTTTCATTTATATTATCCAATGGTAATTAACAGCCTCAATTCTAGGATTTTCATCGTCGAATTGAATAATATTGCGGATCTACCGCTATTTATGACGCAAGAAACTACGACTCAAACAGTCGAAAAGAACTATTCAAGTTGAGTTTTCATGTGAGCGCTATAGTTACGCTAACCCCGAAGAGTACATTTATGTGATTGTTATCACAAGGATTAGTAAGTTATGTAACGTCACCAAGGAAAGTTTAGCGAGAAGAATTAGCGAAGATTCGCATTCAGAAAGCGGACCTCAACTCGATTGTTTTCTACTGCGATTTGGTTCCAGTGAGCTGCAATCATGCTGGGCTTAGTTTGCGGATATTGAATCAACGGGTTTTCGCTCGCGGAAGAAATCACTGAAACGCGTATCCCCTCTTCACCGTTGGCCTGAGGTGAACTATCGATAAATAGCGCAAACGGCAAAGACATCAACTGCGAAACCGCTCCAGCAGTCTGTAGTGTTTGAATCGTGCAATCATTCATCAGTGCTCCTGAACTAGGTAGCCTGGTGCGGCCTGCAGAATCAGTCACCACACAAAACTTTCCCTGGTGAACCATGAGTTGGACCGTCCCCTGAAAATCAGCTTCTTGCAGCATCGACAACATGCCGCGCAAATCTTCCAGCCGCTCATTTGCCAGTGGTAGCTCTCCTAATTTGTACCGCATTTTTTGATTTATTGCCCAGCCAATAATCTTTAGCGAGCGATCGGTGTAGGCAGTAGAATTGTTGTTCGCAATCCCCACCACACCGGCATCGTTTTTCTTAATTTTCACCGCAGCCACTGCGGTAGGCTGTTGCGATAACTCCATCCCCCGATGGGGCATGCTTAACGTCCAGAGAATGAGCATTGAACCTATCAACGCCAATGGAATCCATGCTAGTCGCCAGAAGGAACGTGAAGAATCGGGAGATTGAAGCCGGGAGGGATAAAAGTCGCCAGGGACTTGGCGCGGTGGTAACTCGTTTTCATCCTGCTGCGCCTGTCGAATCATCTCAGGCAGATCCTCACGCAAGCGCGAAAATTCTTCTCTGACTAGTCCACGCACCAGCGGAACTGTCAGTGTTTGCTTGTCTGGCACTTCGGATACGCCCGGTCTCAATCTGGCGGTCGTTGCTCTGCTGGATTCAGATTTTAGAATCCCAAGCTGCTGTAACCATTGAGTCAGGTTAATCTCAGCCAGGGTATCTTTGCTCAACACCTCCACAGCACCCAATGCCTGCGCTTCATTAAGATAAGCTTCTCCTGATCGCGAGGTAAACATAATGACTGGGATTTTCGCAGTATCAGGATCGGCTTTCATCAACCGCAGTGCATCAAATCCATCCATCTCTGGCATCATATGATCAAGGAAAATCACATCAGGCACATTTTTCAGCAGATAGGTAAACGCGGCAGCAGCTGAACTCACCGCGTCTGATTCCAGACCTTCCCGAAGTAGAATGCTTGACAATACTTTACGCGCGACCGCAGAATCGTCTACAACCAATGCTTTTACGGTTGTCAGCATAACCAGTTCTTCTCTCATCAATTCAGCCTCCCCAAGAATCAAGCTTACGATGAATTATAAAATGATTTTTCAATTGGATCATCAATCGTTGCTTAGGTTCCAGAATGAATATCGACACTGTCACTTCTCTGCGACACAATAACACTCTGCGCATCATCAAATCTAAACCCGGAAACTGAACTATGCCTAATAACGCAAATTCATCCAGCGACTTCGCTGGCGTCAACATCGCTATGATGACGGTTTCTGACAGCCATACCGAGGAAACCGACTCCTCTGGCAAGCTTCGCTTCTGGCGGAGCGCATCACCGAAGCCGGTCACAGTTATCGAAATTGAAATCATGCCCCGTCTCAAAGCGAGATAATCAAACACTGCTCTGATGAAAATTATGCTCCGAGAAAATGATTGTAGCCCCGATCCAGCACTAGTCCCTGTTGCTGAAGCTATCGACTTTTTATTACTCCAAGCCAACCCCATTCGCGAAACGGAAAACATCAGTATTTCTCAGGCACTTGGCAGAGTACTTGCGAATGACCTGACATCATCCATTGATGTACCACCAGCCGATAATAGTGCGATGGATGGTTACGCCGCTCGTCTGAGCGATCTTAGTACTGAATCAGCAACAACCCTGCCGATATCTCAGCGGATTTGTGCTGGTGCAGTAGGCACCCCATTATCGCCTAAAAGTGTTGCACGGATATTTACCGGTGCGCCCATACCCGAGCATGCTGATGTAGTCATCATGCAAGAAAACTGCTCAGCTAAAGGTGACCAAGTAACACTCTCTGCCAAGCTAAAACTCGGTCAAAATATTCGCCGTGCCGGAGAAGATATTCAATCTGGCAGCACCATTCTCAAACAAGGCACGCTGTTCCGCGCTCAGGAAATGGGGCTAGCGGCGTCCGTAGGGATTGCAGAGATACCCGTATTTAACAAACTGAAAATAGGCATTTTTTCTACCGGCGATGAACTTTGTGAACCCGGCGAGCAAGCCCTTCCGGGACAAATTTATAACTCGAATCGCTACACGCTCAAAGGACTACTCCAAGCGAGCGGCTGCGAAATAGTAGATTTAGGCGCTACCGCTGACACCCTAGATGCCACAGAAAAATCACTCAAAAACGCGGCAACGCAAGCTGATTTAATTATTAGCACTGGCGGCGTTTCTGTTGGCGAAGAAGATCATGTTCGCGCAGCGCTAGAGAATCTTGGCGAACTCAAGATGTGGCGCATCAACATGAGACCGGGTAAACCCCTCGCATTTGGCCACATTCAGTCAACACCTTTTATTGGGTTACCCGGCAATCCCGTTTCTGTATTTGTTACCTATTTAATTTTCGCATTGCCTTTTATTGCAAAAATGCAGGGGCGCACTCGCTACCAGCCAACACACTACCAGCTACCTGCTGATTTTAATTGGGATCGCCCTGATAGCCGAATGGAGTTTTTACGCGCAAGGATTAATCGAGAAACAATTCCGGCAACCCTACAAATTTTTTCTCACCAGGGATCAGGAGTACTAACCTCAACTTGTTGGGCAGATGGATTACTCGTTATCCCACCTGAAACAAAAATCACAAAAGGCGATTTAGTTCAATTTATTCCGTTCAAAGAATTCTTTTAACCAGTACTCAAACAAATTATATTGAAGGATGACATTCCATATTCTTTTTACGCCCAAAGGGGTGGGGAATGATAACCCAGAGATTAAAACTGCGTCTAACCGCTTGATGACTCACTACCCATCACTATAAATTTGTTGGAGTACTACTTCTATTTTACTATTTTATAACAGGGAATGTATTCCGTACCCGGTAACTTCATTCTTTGCTGCTCAACAAAGGACGTCAGCAGTTTATCCATTGGTTCCATCACTTGCTGATCACCATTAATTTCAAAATGGCCGTGCTTTTCAATGGCTCTAATCCCTTCATCTTTAACATTACCTGCAACCACACCAGAGAAAGCACAACGTAAATTGGCCGCTAAAACATGGCGTTCCTGATTTTTAGTTAATTTTAAACCACGCATATTTTCATGCGTTGGAGAGAATGGTTCTTGAAATTCAGGATTAATTTTAAGTGACCAATTGAAATAGTAAGCATCATCGCAGTTTTTTCTAAATTTTCGCACGGCCTTGATACCTGCTGCTATTTTTTTGGCGGCTTGCTCTGGATCATCAATAATAATGGTGTAGCGTTGCTGTGCCTCGATGCCCAGCGTTTCACCAATAAAATGATTCACCTGTTTGAAATACGCTCTGGCACTTTCAGGTCCCGTCAAAATAACGGGGTAAGGAATATTCGCATTATCGGGATGGAGTAAAATCCCCAGCAAATACAAAATTTCCTCTGCGGTACCTGCACCACCCGGAAAAATAATGATTGCATGCCCAATACGAACAAATGCTTCCAGCCGTTTTTCAATATCAGGCATGATAATCAACTCGTTAACGATAGGATTAGGAGATTCAGCAGCGATTATTCCAGGCTCAGTAATGCCTAAATATTTACCATTTCGAATACGCTGTTTTGAATGTCCGATAGTTGCACCTTTCATCGGCCCTTTCATTGCACCAGGGCCGCAGCCTGTACACACATCCAAACCTCTTAATCCCAGTTGATAACCTACTTCTTTGGTGTACACATATTCTTCTCTGCCGATAGAATGTCCACCCCAGCAAACAACCATTTTAGGATCCGTCATCGGCCGCAACACGCCAGCATTACGAAGAATATGAAAAACAGCATTAGTAATGCCTTCCGAATCCTTTAGATTAAATTTAGCGTTGTCCGTTATTTCATCACTAACGTAAATCACGTCTCGCAGCACTGCAAATAAATGCTCTCCAATCCCTTTAATTATTTTTCCGTCCACAAAAGCATTGACTGGTGCGTTGACTAACTCCAGTTTTATTCCGCGTTCTTCCTGAATCACTTTAATATCAAAATCCTGATAACGCTCTAGTAAAACCTTTGCATCATCGAGTGGCGTACCACTATTTAATACCGCTAATGAGCAGTTACGAAATAATTGATATAAACCGCCCTGACTAGCGTCCTGCAATTTACTCATTTCCGCTTTGGTCAAAACTTCCAATCGCCCTTCAGGGGTAATCACAGAATTCATTGTATCTTTAGGCATTAATCAAGATCCTTTAATGTTTGTAAAATATCGCTGCGTAAATCATCGAGTGCATTATCAATGACCAGCACTGATTCGTCATCCTTTCCCAGTGCTTGCCAATTTTCTCGCCAGGCTTGATACAATGCATCGGCTCGAACGGCATGCTGAGATTCAATTAAATGCGACAAATCTCGTAAAACCAAAACCTGGCTCCAACCAGTACGAGGATTTCCCTGGACTACATCAGCATCATAGTGTGCCAAATAAGTAGTTTTTTGTAATTCACCAAT
>CAZUAW010000151.1:0-5680 GCA_964618535.1 uncultured Thiotrichales bacterium | reverse complement strand
AGATCGGTATCTGCAAGAATCGTAATGTCGAAAGTTTTTTCAGTTGAATCGCCTTCTTCCCATTCCAGTACGCCAGTCTTGCTTTCAAAGTCGCTGCCGGCTGTGGCAGTGTCTGAATTCGTTGAGTATCCGACGCTTGCGGCATTGGTATTTCCACCTGTGCGTAAGACCGTAATGGTTGCGATGCCGTCTGACTCATTGGCGAAGAATTCGGTAGAGCGGAATTCGACAACGGGGTCTCCAACGGGTGGGTTATCGGAACTGTCACATCCTGCGATAGCCAGAAATAGTGTAAAAAATGCAGGTTTAATAAGTTTGCTTTGCATGAATCATCTCCTCATAGGGTTTTATGTGCTCTTCCCTGAGAGATCCGATGAATCATCGGTCGTGTTTGTACGCTCCATCCTGGGAGCCTACCTTTTGTCTGCGCAACTGATACGCTCGTCACGCTACCATGTCAGGCAAGTGGCTTTATTTCGAAGTGAACCTCAGAAAAAAGTGAACGGGATCACAGGGTTTTTACTGATGGACACGATTCTTGTGAATGCAATTCCAAGTTTTCCTTCAGAGCTGACAGCTCTGTCGGTAGATATTGGCGTATTGGACTCCAAATGATTCTGACTTCAAAACACACTGATCATGGTTCTAAAAAACGCCATCTCGCGACAATGATCTGCTAACATCGCTATTTTTTCTGGGAAGCCCTTTCCTTGCGTACCCGAGTCAAAATTTGTGGCATTACTCGCCCTGAAGATGCGCTGGCCGTATCGGCAACGGGCGCAGATTCTATCGGCCTGGTGTTCTATGAGAAAAGTAGCCGTAATGTCTCTATTGCTCAGGCACGGGAGATTGTTGCGGTGCTACCGCCTTTTATTGCTGTAACCGGCTTGTTTTTGAATGCAGACGAGGCTTTGATTCAAGAAACTGTCGCTCAGTTGCCGCTGACGTTGCTGCAATTTCATGGCGATGAATCTCCACCTGAATGCGATGGCTATGATCTGCCATATATTAAGGTGATCGGCATGCAGGAAAATACTGATGTGCAGGCGTATGCAGACCAGTTTGTAGATGCCGCCGGGTTTTTACTGGACAGCCATGCGCAAGGTGCAGCGGGCGGTACCGGTGAGACGTTTAACTGGCAGCAGTTCCCACAAAATTTAGGTAAACCGGTGATGCTTGCGGGTGGTCTGAATCCAGACAATATCGCTGCGGCGATTCACACGGCAAAGCCCTGGGGCGTGGATTTGAGTAGCGGTGTGGAATCATCGCCAGGGATTAAAGATCACGCTAAAATTGAAGCATTAATGAATGAGGTAAGACGTGTCGACTGCCAACGCTGAAGACAAGATCGAGGACTACAAAACCTACCCGGATGATCGCGGTCATTTTGGTGTGTACGGCGGCTTGTTTGTGGCCGAAACTTTGATGGCACCGCTCAAGGCGTTGCGCGAGGCGTATGAAGCTTGCAAGGCTGATCCCGAATTTCAGAAAGAATTTGATTACGATCTGGCGCATTACGTCGGTCGACCCAGCCCGCTTTATCATGCTGAGCGTTGGTCACGTGAGCTGGGCGGCGCGCAGATTTATCTCAAACGCGAAGACCTCAATCACACCGGCGCGCACAAGGTAAACAATACAATTGGTCAAGCATTGCTAGCCAAACGCATGGGTAAAACCCGAATTATCGCTGAGACTGGCGCAGGTCAGCACGGCGTTGCCAGCGCGACGGTTGCCGCGCGTCTGGGGCTGGAATGCGTGGTGTATATGGGCGCTGAGGATATCGAGCGACAGGCGCCCAATGTGTATCGGATGAAATTGCTCGGCGCGGAAGTTGTGCCGGTGACTTCTGGCTCCAAAACGCTTAAGGATGCGCTCAATGAAGCGATGCGCGATTGGGTCACCAATGTTGATGATACTTTCTACATTATTGGCACAGTGGCAGGACCTCATCCTTATCCCGCGATGGTGCGCGATTTTCAAACTGTGATTGGCCGCGAAGCCCGTCAGCAAATTCAAGAAATGACAGGTGCGTTGCCAGATGCTCTGGTTGCTTGTATTGGCGGTGGTTCCAATGCGATTGGTTTGTTTTACGAGTTTCTCAATGATCAATCCGTCGATATTTACGGCGTTGAAGCGGCTGGTGACGGGCTGGAAACAGGTCGTCATGCGGCGCCTTTATGTGCTGGCGAACCAGGCGTGTTACACGGCAATCGCACCTATTTGATGGAAGATGAAAACGGTCAGATTATTCCCACCCATTCGATTTCGGCGGGTCTGGATTATCCTGGCGTCGGCCCTGAACACGCCTGGCTGAAAGATGCTGGGCGGGTTAATTATGTGGCGGCAGATGACAAGCAGGCGATGGCTGCGTTTCATTCATTGACCAGAATCGAAGGCATTATCCCCGCTTTGGAGAGCAGCCATGCGCTGGCTTACGCTATGCAGCTGGCACCGACAATGGATAAAGACCAAACGCTGATTGTGAACTTATCTGGGCGCGGTGATAAGGATATCAATACCGTGGCAAAGCTTGAGGGGATCACCCTATGAGCCGCATCAGTAAAAGATTTGCTGCATTAAAAGAGACTGGCCGAAAAGCGCTGGTTCCATATTTCACCGCGGGCGACCCGAACCCTGATATCACCGTTGATTTAATGCATACCGTGGTTGCAGCCGGTGCGGATATCCTCGAACTTGGCGTGCCATTTTCCGATCCGATGGCGGAAGGGCCAGTGATCCAGCTGGCTTGCGAACGCGCTTTGGTGCACAACGTTAGCTTGAATAATGTCATCGACATGGTGCGTGAATTTCGCCAGAAAGATAGCGATACCCCCGTGATATTAATGGGCTATCTCAATCCGGTTGAGGTGATGGGCTATGCAACCTTTGCCAGCAAAGCCACTGAGGCGGGTGTTGATGGCGTATTGATTGTCGATATGCCGCCCGAAGAAGCCGAGGGCGAGCCGATAGAGGCATTTCGTGCAGCGGGTCTGGATCTCATCACGCTGGCCGCGCCGACCAGTGATCAGCAGCGGCTCAAAAAAATCGCCACAGTGTGCAGCGGCTTTGTTTATTATGTCTCATTGAAAGGCGTTACCGGCGCAAAGAGCCTGGATGTTGAGAGCGTGAAAAAGCAGTTGGTCGCAGTGCGAGAATTTGTGCCGGGCTTACCGGTTGGCGTCGGTTTTGGCATTAAGGATGCTGAGTCTGCCGCGCAAGTTTCAGCGGTGGCGGACGCGGTAGTTGTTGGCAGTGCCATTGTTCAGCGAATAGCGGATAACCAGAATGATGCCGCTGCGATTAAGTCTGCTGTGAGCAGCCTGTTAAGTGATATGCGAGCCGCCATGAATGCGGTTGAGGAAAAGTAAAATGAGCTGGTTTGAAAAATTAATGCCGACGCGGATTCGCACCGAAACCACGGATAAACGCGGCGTTCCCGAAGGATTGTGGAGCAAATGCGGCGACTGTTCAGCGGTACTTTATCGTGCTGAATTAGAACGAAATTTGGAAGTTTGTCCAAAATGCGGACATCACATGCGGATCACCGGTCGTCAACGGTTAACGACCTTTCTTGATGAATCTTCAAGTGAAGAAATTGCAGCAGAGCTTGAGCCGGTCGATGTGCTCAAGTTTAAAGACAGCAAAAAATATAAAGATCGAATCACTGCAGCACAAAAGGCAACCAATGAAAAAGATGCCTTGATCGTGATGAAAGGCAAGGTGCTGGAAACGCCTTTAGTTGCCTGCGCCTTCAGTTTTAAATTTATGGGCGGCTCAATGGGCGCGGTTGTGGGTGAAAAATTCGTTCGAGCTGTGAATGTTTGCCTGGCGGAAAAGATGCCGTTGGTGGTGTTTTCCGCAAGCGGAGGCGCAAGAATGCAGGAAGCTTTGTTCTCGCTCATGCAGATGGCAAAAACCAGTGCCGCACTCAATAGAATGCGTGAAGCTGGACTACCTTTTATCTCAGTTTTAACCGACCCAACCATGGGTGGCGTGTCAGCGAGTTTTGCGATGCTGGGTGATCTCAATATTGCCGAGCCAAAGGCGCTGATCGGTTTTGCCGGTCCCCGAGTGATTGAGCAAACTGTTGGTGAAACATTGCCTGAAGGCTTTCAGTATTCGGAGTTTCTACTTGAGCACGGCGCGATTGATCGAATTGTAGATCGCCGTGAAATGCGCCAGGAAATTTCGTCTGTGCTGCGAATGATGATGCATTTGCCTCAAGGTAAACGTGTCGAGGTGATCGATCCTGATCCCGCACCGGATGAATCGGAAGCAGCATAATCAAGATTCGACAATAAAAGATGGCTCAACAGCTGCCTCGCTTTAATGCCCTTGGTGATTGGCTGTCCTGGCTGGAAACCGCGCACGGTAGCAAAATCGATCTAGGTCTAAGCCGGATTCGAGCCGTTGCTGATCGCATGGGTTTGCTCGACCCAGAATTTCCAGTAATAACCGTTGCCGGAACCAACGGAAAAGGTTCTTCCGTGGCGATGCTGGAATCGATCCTGACTGCCGCTGGGCACAAAACAGGCGTCTACACCTCTCCCCACATCCATCGGTATAACGAACGTATTCGGGTGGGTTGTGCAGTAGCTGACGATCAGCCGATTATTGAAGCCTTCACTGCCATTGATGCAGCGCGAGAAGATATCAGTCTGAGTTATTTTGAATTTGGCACGCTAGCCGCGTTGCATCTGTTTTATGCGGCCAAAGTAGATGTCGCTATTTTGGAAATTGGCTTAGGCGGTAGGCTGGATGCTGCCAATATTATTGACGCTGATGTGGCATTGATTACTTCAATTGATATTGATCATACCCAGTGGCTTGGTGATACGCGTGAACTGATCGCAGTAGAAAAAGCTGCCATAGCGCGTGCGGGCAAACCGGTGATTTGCGCCGATCTTAATCCACCTAAAAGTTTGCAAGATTATCTCGCTGAGCTAGGTGCTTTTTATTATCAATCGGGTGATGAATTTAGTTTGCAAATTCACGACGATTGTTGGGATTGGCAGGGCATGGATGAGCGCTGGGAGTCGTTACCTTTTCCAGCGTTACCTGGAGTGCATCAAATAGAAAATGCAGCCGGTGTGATTGCTGTTTGCCACGTATTGCCGGAGGCTTTTCGCCCTGATCGGCAAACAATTGAAAACTCTTTGCGTACAATTTCTCTGCCGGGGCGATTTGAGCGCATGATGTGCGGAGCTGAAAATCAGCAGTATGAAGTGGTTTTTGATGTCGCGCATAACCCAGCTGGGATCAATGCACTGGTAGAAACCTTGCGTAATCATCCTGTTTCGGGTCAAACGATTACTCTGATAGGAATGATGGCAGACAAAGATGTTTCACAAACGTTGCAAGCGCTAGATGTTTGTACCGATGAGTGGATATTGACCTCGCCACAGGGCGATAGAGCATTGCCGGCAGATGAGCTAACTGCCGCGCTTACTGATATACTCCCGAGCGTACGAATGGCGACTTTTCAGCAGGTTTCGCAAGCGATAGATGCGGCACAAAAGTTAGCCGGAAATGGAGATCGGCTAGTAGTGACCGGATCGTTTTACACCGTGGCGGAAGCGCGTGAAAATTTCGTTTGAATTTTTATAGTCCTAAATTTTAGGTAGTCCTAACCCGAATATTGCATGAATTACACGAGTTCTCACTTATCTATTGATTCCAC
>CAZUAW010000150.1:0-5732 GCA_964618535.1 uncultured Thiotrichales bacterium | reverse complement strand
TATAACGCCGCCATTGACGAAAAGATGCGTACCATAAATGGGGATTTTTGGAGACGGGAAGTATATGCCGCTAAAAATCAGTTTGCACGAAAAACAGGCGGATTCCCTGAGGTACAATGTGGAACACATTTATTAGGTATCACCGTGAAATCTGGCTCACCTCCCCGCCCACGTAAAAGATTTGGCCAGCACTTTTTGCATGACAAATATGTGTTGCAAAAAATTGTTGCTGCGATAAATCCGCGCACTGAAGATGCGCTGGTAGAAATAGGCCCAGGGCAAGGCGCGCTCACTTTTCCGCTGTTGCAACGCTGCGGCAAACTCCAGGCGATTGAAATTGACAACGATCTCGCCGAGCGATTGCCCAAGCAAGCCGCTGAATTTGGCGAGCTGCAAGTTCACAATGCCGATGCCTTGCGTTTCGACTTTGCCCAACTGGTCGATCAACCTCATTCTTTGCGCGTGGTCGGCAACCTGCCCTACAACATCTCCACACCGCTGTTGTTCCACCTGATCAAATCTATCCACAGCATTCAAGACATGCATTTTCTGTTACAAAAAGAGGTGGTAGACAGACTCGCAGCCACGCCGGAAGATCGCAAAAGCTATGGGCGATTGAGCATTATGGCGCAGTACTATTGCCATGCAGAATGGCTCTTTGATGTTGGCCCTGGTGCGTTCAAACCCCCGCCAAAAGTTGATTCTGCGGTGATCCGCCTAACACCCCGAAAACAGCCGGAGGTTGCAGCGCTGGATTTTCAGCATTTCTCATCGCTGGTACAACATACCTTCTCACAGCGACGTAAAACGCTGCGCAAAAGCCTGAAAAAAATGGCCTCTGATGAGCATTTTGCTACAGCCAACATCGACAGCAGCTTGCGCCCAGAAACACTGTGGATTAATGATTTTGTGAATTTAAGTAACACAATTATTGAAACCACGAAACATCAGGGCTAACATCTGTCTTAAGGGTGTCTCTAAAAAATAGAAGTGTTGCTGAGGGAAATCAGGAATAGTGCATTTTTTATGCGGAAATGAGGCGAATACTGGGTGTATTTAACGATTTTTCGCATAAAAAAGGTGCTGTTCATGGTTTTCCTCAGTGGTGCTTACATTTTTAGCGACGCCCTTATGGGTGTATTTAAAATAGAAGTGCTACGCTCTTTATGTGTAACGACTGACACAACAACATCAATCACTAGGCTGTTCAATGAGTAACGAATCCACAGATCAATTTAGCGTCCAAGTAGAAACCCTCTACTTAAAATCAGAATCCGCACCCGATGATTCACGCTATGTCTTTGCTTACACTGTCACCATCGAAAATGTGGGGGATCGCCCTGCGCAGCTGATCACCCGTCATTGGATCATTACCGATTCCAACGGCCGCGTTCAAGAGGTTCAAGGCGAAGGTGTGGTAGGTGAAAAACCATTAATCAAGCCCGGTGAAGGTTTTCAATACACCAGCGGCACCATGCTAGAAACCCCGGTTGGCACCATGGAAGGCAGCTATCAAATGGTCACTGAGGATGGGGAGGACTTTAAAACGCCAATCCAGCCTTTCACACTCTCGATCCCACAAATTCTGCATTAAGCCCAGCCATCTAATGCACAGCTACTCGTTCTGAATCATGGCCATTTACGCAATTGGCGATATTCAGGGATGTATGGATGAACTCCTGCGATTGTTAGAGCGAATTCAATACGACCCTGCTAAAGATCAACTCTGGTTCGTTGGCGATATAGTTAATCGTGGGCCAAAATCTCTACAATCGCTGCGCTTTGTGGCAAACCCTGACAACAATGCGATTACCGTTTTAGGCAATCATGATCTAAATTTGCTTGCCGTTAGTGAAGGTGTCAGAATCGTCAAACGGCACGACACACTCAATGATATTCTCAATGCAGACGATGCCGCCGACCTGCTTCAATGGCTACGCCAACAACCATTATTGCATCACGATAAAAACCTGAAAGCGGTCATGGTGCACGCCGGATTTGCGCCGCAATGGAAATTAAAACACGCTAAAAAATACGCCAAAGAAGTTGAGAGCGTGCTCGCTGGACCAAGTTACCGAGAGTTTTTGCACGCCATGTATGGCAACAAACCAAACAAGTGGAAAAAATCCCTGCAAGGTATGGAACGGCTTCGATTTATCACCAATGCGTTCACCAGAATCCGTTATTGCGATCAAGCCAATAGATTAAATATGCAAGAACACGGAGCACCTGGAACACAATCCAAAAAGCTCACACCCTGGTTTGCTATACCGGAAAGAAAAAGCCGAAAAACAAAAATTGTTTTTGGTCACTGGTCAACGCTCGGACTAAAGTTTTCTCACAACACCATCGCCCTCGATACCGGCTGCCTATGGGGAGGCGAGTTAACCGCTGTACGTCTCGACACCGCCGAGCCGCAAATCATCAGTATTGATTGTGACGGAGCTGTACAACCAAAACTTTAATGATCGACAATAAACACGATATTGAGATCCCGGAAGGCTTAACCTTACATGCCATCCCCGCTGGGCCTGTGGTGCGACTTTATGCGTGGATAATTGATCTGTTAATTCGCGCGGCAATTTACCTCATCGTCATCCTTGCACTGTCAATGCTCGGAGAAATGGGATGGGGACTCGCTATGATCGTCCTGTTCGCAATGGAATGGTTTTACCCAGTCTTTTTTGAAGTGCTCCGTGATGGCGCTACACCGGGGAAAAAAGCCTTCGGCCTAAAAGTCATTCACGATGATTTAACCCCGATAGGCTGGCAAGCATCGATTTTAAGAAACCTGCTCAGAAGCGTCGATTTTTTACCCGTACTTTACTTATTCGGTTTAATTTCAATCTTATTAAATAAAAAGTTTCAGCGCCTGGGCGATCTTGCAGCTGGCACGCTCGTTATTCACCGGCATAAAGAAGACCAGACACTACCGCAATTCACCTCACCCGCCAAAGCCCCTCAACAATCTTTAATCCCTAGAGAACAGCAAGCCATTCTCAATTTTGCACAACGCTACCCCACCATGACTCACGCCCGCAGTGATGAGCTTGCACGTACAACTGGCTCATTAGTAAAATCCAGCGACGATGCCGTGGCAGAATTACTGTCAATTGCAAAATGGATCACTGGAAAACGTGATTAGGCCTTAAGGTTTTTGGTCATATTGGACTTTTAGCTATTGATTACTAGAAAAATTAACCCTATATTTTCTCCCGTATTGGGAGAAAATATAGGGTTATGCGCATCATTGCGAAAAGTACTATCAAAAAGTTCTGGGAACAACCAAGTTACGCAGATTCACAAGGAGCGCTAGAAAGCTGGTACGAAGAAACAATTAAGGCAAATTGGTGTACCCCGCAGGCAGTAAAAGATCAATACGGTAACGCCAGTATATGTAGTCATAATCGTGTCGTATTTAATATCAGCAGCAATAAGTACCGTCTGGTCGTTGAGGTCCAATATCAGTCAAAAATTGTCTGGGTGAAATTTATAGGCACTCACGCCCAGTACGATAAAATTAGTGTTGAGGAAGTCAATGAATATTAAGCCAATTCGAACAGAAGAAGATTTACAGAAATCTTTTAAATATCTCGAAAACATATTTCAAGCCAAGCGAGGCTCGGCTGAAGCTGATGAAGCAGAGATTCTTGTCACGCTCATAGAGGCTTATGAAAATAAACATTATCCAATTGATCCACCAGACCCCGTCGAGGCTATTAAATTTAGAATGGATCAACAGGGTTTAAGGCTAAAAGACTTGGAAGCGTTTATTGGCGGCAGCGGGAGAGTTTCTGAGGTTTTGAATCGTAAACGCCCCCTCAGCTTGAGAATGATTAAGCGTCTGCATAATGGGTTAAACATACCCTATGAAAGTTTATTGGCTGACACAGTATAAAGGGCACCTCTATTTATTCAGAATGAGTATCTTGAGTTCAGCATTTCCAATAGCTGCGTTACTAAGTGACCGCAATAGTCCCGCTATTACAGTCTCTTAGCGCCTTGCTCTTGAAAATACTGATTCTCAATCTATCTCATCCTAAATAAATAGAGATACCCTAAAGGCCAAGAACACGGTTATTTTTCTCGGTGCAGCAGTAACAATCCACCACCTGCAATAAATAGAATCAGCAATGAAATAATGCCAATTGTTTCGCTACCTGTGACCAACCCAACCCAGCCAACCATGACTGGGCCGATGATTGCGGCAAATTTTCCCAGCATATTGTAAAAGCCAAAAAACTCAGCCGCTTTATCTGCAGGAATTAAACTCGCATAATACGAACGGCTCAGTGCCTGAATACCACCCTGCACTAATCCTACAAACCCAGCCAATACAAAAAACTCCCAGGCAGTGTTCATATTGGCAGCCCAAATGGTAATCACAATATATGCCGCTATACCGATGAGAATACCGCGCTTTGCACCGATTTTACTGCCCAAATAACCGAAACCAATGGCAGCGGGAAAGCCAATAAATTGAGTCATTAATAAAGCAGTAATCAGACTGGTCGTTTCTATACCGCGCGCTTTACCAAAATCTACAGCCATGCGGATAACGGTATCTACACCATCAATATACAACCAGTAAGCCAGTAGAAAATATAGTACTGGCTTGAGTTTTTTAATTTCGTGAAAGGTTTTAAATAACTGAGAAAACCCTTTTCTGGTAGCTTTAATCAAACCAACTTTTTGATGTCTAGGCTGCTCCTTTACCTGCAACCAAAGCGGAACGGAAAAAACCAACCACCAACCCGCAACCAATAAAAACGACAGAGAAACGGCTTGCTGTTTTCCTGCCAACCCAAACAATTCCGGTTTGAGCGTCATCGCCACGCAGAATGCAAATAATAAACCACCGCCCAAATAACCGAGGGAAAATCCAAATGCTGAAACTCGGTCATAGTCTTCAGAATCCGATACATCAATCAGTAACGCATCATAAAAAACATTCGCGCCCATCCAGCCAACATTCGCGACGATAAATAAACCAATCGCAATATTCCAGTCACCCTGCCCTACCCAAAATAATCCACAAGTCATCGCCATACCAACAAGAGAAAAGGCGATTAACAGACGTTTTTTAATATTACCCTGATCAGCAATTGCACCTAAAACTGGAGCCAATAAAACAATTAAGACACTCGCTATTGAATTGGCAGAACCGAGATAAAAAGTAATTTCGCGAGAGCCTTCACCAGCAGCCCAATATTCCCGAAAAAATATAGGAAAAAACCCCGCCAGCACTACCACGGCAAAAGCAGAATTCGCCCAGTCATAAAAGGCCCAGGCAAAGATTTGTTTGTTTTTTAACAATGAGGCGTTAGCCACTAAAATTCACCTCGGGTTAGTGAATGAGCATAGCGGACATTTATTCGAAATTATCATTGAGGTGTTTTTCAAATGTTGAACGTATCCAAGTCGTATCACCTGCGATCACATCCCCTGCATGAAACGTCGGCAATTGATTGCGAACACTTAAATAATTATTGGTCATAATTAGCGGCTGTAGCACAGAATCGATATGCGGTGCATTTTTCAAAACATGACCTTTGCCTAAATCGCTGCTTTTTAAATTAGAGGTTGCAACAATCATAAAATTATCAGCAGGCACTTGACCACCCTCGCCATATTCATCGGTAATCACAAACGTCTTGCCATAAAGTAACACTTGATCAAGCCACTTGACCATCGGCGCAGGCATATTGAACCACATAATAGGCATTATATAG
>CAZUAW010000149.1:0-5804 GCA_964618535.1 uncultured Thiotrichales bacterium | reverse complement strand
CAGAAGTTTTCCACACTAGTTCGAGCGATTGTCCACGCATGATGGCCAGTTCGTATTCGCTATGCTGACCACATTCAATGGGTTGGTATTGACTCATTTGTTTTTACTGTTGTTCATTTTTAGAGCTGCTTTGTAGTGCATTCACCAGACTGATCTCATCCGCGAGCTTTTTGATGGCTTGCGCCAGTGCTGAAACATAATCACTGTAGCTTCTGCTTTTTGTGGCTACAAAAATTTGACTATGTTTGGTAGCAAGCAATTTTTTTCCATTATCCGAAAGGATCTGCCAGCGTATTGATAAGGTAATATCGCCGCCCAGTTCACCATCAAACCGTGAGACGTTGAGTCGAATCTGATATTCAGGCCGGCGACGATTATTCCACGGGTAAATGAACAACTGCGAAGTGCTAAGGTTGGCTCCGATATGATCGGCCAAAACTTCAAGAAATTCTCTCTCCAGAGACCCCCCCCATTGTTGAAATTCAGCGCGACGAATTTTGTGTTCGGCATCTCTGGTGACCAGATGTGGGCGATCAAGTAATTGCGGAAATTCGAACGGTCCAAGGCCGATAGACAGCGGTGAATTTCCAGAATCCATCGTCACGACATCCTGGCTCTTTAATGAGTAATATTTTGTTTCTTTGGTGCTCAGAGAAGTGCAGCCTGAAACAGCAATAATAATTGCCGCTAGCCAATGCTTTGTTATCCTAGGAAAATCAGTTGGGCACGAAAAAAATGCGTAAGCCATTGGCGTGCATGGTGAATCAGAAAAACTCGTAGTCACCTGATTGGTGATGAGAGATTTTTCTGATTTGCTAGGTGCGTCAATGGATTGCGCAGCCTTTAGTGATCCAGCTGGTTTTTCTAGGATTAAGCCTGGGTTTGTCATTTAGTTGTCCGGTTTTCCGAGCAGTAGGGCATTGGGGTGGCGCTCCAGAAAGTCAGTTAATATTTCAAAAGATTTAGCGGCTGAAGACATTTCATCAATTAATTGCACTAAATCATAGTACAGCGCGGAATCTTCGCCTATCGCGTTATCAACGGTAGAAAGTGTTTTCTCAAGCTGTACCAATGAATTACCTATTTTAGTTGTCATTGGGCTCATTGATTTATCTAATTGTTGAGTTATAGATTTCACATCACCGAGTATTCTTGCCAGATCCTGCATTGATTGTTTTGATTGATTTGAGGCTACAATTTGCTTTAAACCTTTAATGGTCTGGCGTAGATCGTCGGTCATTTCAAGCAGCGGAATCTGTCCAGCTTTATCTAACAAGTCGGTAATATTGCGCGTAATTTTGTCGAATGCTGCCGGTACAGTGGGGAACTCTGCATAGCTTCCATCGCGGTAGACAATGGCTTGTTTGGGTGCGTCTTTAACAAACTCCAATTCCACATACAGTTGCCCCGTTAGTAAATTACCCGATTTGAGTTGCGCGCGCAGCCCATGACTGACCAGTTCTTCAGTGACGTTAGTGCCCTCAGCTACTTTACCTTGAGTGTCAATTCTATCGGTATGCAGGCCAATGAGGACTGGCGTTTTAACCTGCAAAGATTCTGCATCCATAATTAAACTAATATCTAAAACTTCGCCTACTTTAATGCCACTAAATTCTACCGGCGCACCTTTACTCAATCCCCGCAATGAAGTGTCAAAATTTAACACGTAATATTTTTTAATTTCGTAGGGTTGCTCATCAATAACCGCCAAACTGGCATGTAAGGAAAACGTATCGTTTTCTTTAGCAAGCTCTCCAATTTCCAGTCCAAGAGGGGTATCAAAGGCAATACCGCCAGAAATTAAAGAGGTAAGTGATTCTAAATGTGCAGTAATACCGTCAGCACTCAAGTTGACGTTAAAACCGCTGGTGTTCCAAAAGCGGCTGTTGGTTCTCACCAGTTTGTCATAAGGCTCATTGATAAAAATTTCAACATCAACACTTTGACCATTTTCATTAAGCTCGTATTGAATGACCTCACCAACTTCTAATTTTCTATAATAAACAGGTGCACCAGTATCCAGAGAGCCTAGGGTTTCTGCATGCAAAGTGAATCGCATGCCTTGTGTTGAAGAGTCTATTTCAGGTGCTTGATCCAGTCCGATGAAATGCTCCGGGCTTTGCTCGCCGCTATCCGGATCCATTGCAATATGAATGCCGGAGATTAACGTGCTTAACCCACTAACACCGCTATTGCTGATGCGTGGGCTGACAATCCAGAAGCGGGTATTTTCGTTAAGGTGGTCTTCCATAAAACGTCCCATTTCCAGACTTACAATAACTTTGGAAAGGTCATCGTTTAGCTGTACCCGTTTTACTTTTCCGACTTCTACTTCTTTATATTTAACCCGGGTTTTACCCGCCTCAAGTCCTTCTGCCGCTTTAAACTCAACGGTAATTAATGGACCCTTTTCATTGATTGATTTATAAACCAGCCAGCCGCCGACGATGAAAGCGACCAGCGGAATAATCCACACTAAAGAAATACCACTGGCTTTTCCGGTATGGGAAGTTGGCAGGTTAGTGGGTTCAATCATATGCGTTATCCCAAATTAAACGTGGATCAAAACTATGTGCAGCAAACATGGTTAGTACGACGACTGCACCAAATGAAACGGAGCCGGCACCAGGTTCAATACTCGCCAATGAGCCAAATTGCACTAGCGCGGCAAGAATCGCAATGACAAAAATATCCACCATTGACCAGCGGCCTATAAATTCACTGATGCGATAAAAACGGGTGCGGTCTTTTGGGCGAAAAGAAGATTTAAGTTGCACGCTAATGAGTAACCAGGCCATCACAATCATTTTTAACATCGGTACGAAAATACTTGCCACAAAAACAATGAGTGCCAGTGGCCACATACCTTCATGCAACAAATGCATAACACCGCTTAAAATAGTGTCTGGCTGACTTTTCCCCAAATACACCACGCTCATCACAGGCAACGTATTGGCTGGAATATAAAACATCATTGCGGCGATCACCAGTGCCCAGGTTTTTTGAATGCTGTTGGGAATTCGACTATGAATTTTCGCACCACAGCGGTAGCAATGATGTGTTTCATTTTCAAGAGAATGTTGGCGATTGAGTGAATCACAGACGCCGCAGGAGAGTAGTCCCGCATCGGCAGCATTCAATGGTTTATTCGCAGAGCTGTTATTCATCAGCGTAAAGTTTATTCCAGATGGCGTGTGGATCAAGTGATGCTGCCAATGCGGCTAAAATAAGTATCAGCAGTGCAAAGGAGTACATGGCTATGCCTGGAACAATGGTTGCTAAATCGCCCAGTTTAACGACCGCCACCAGTACGCCGAGCATAAAGACTTCCAGCATCCCCCAGGGATTAACGCTTTGCAGAAAACGAAATAAGTATCGCAGTGTTTGTGTGGTGCGACCCGCTCGAATGGCAAACAAAATATACAGTGTTCCTAAAAGGTCAAATAATGGGAAAGTAAAGGTTGTCATAAATACGAGGAAGGCTAAAAACGGACGCTCGGCATTCAACATTGCCAGCGCACCGGAGATCAGCGTGCTGTCCTGAATTTGTCCTTTTGCATTGAGTGACAAAAATGGAAAAATATTGGCCAGAATAAAGAGCATCAGCCCGGCTAATGCCAGCGCCATGCTGCGATCAAAGCTGTTGATCTTGCGCTTGTAGAGCAGGGCGTCACAGCGCGGGCAGAATGCGGATTCACCTTCCAGCAGTGGCGGTAGTTGCTGGAGCAGGTCGCAGTCGTGGCATGCGATGTGATGGGCGGTAGCTGACAAGGTGTAAGGCAATTCCAGTTGAGTTAGGAGATTGTACCTGATTGACCCGCACTGTTTTTTCGCTTCCTGCCAATAATTCCGCGATAATCGCCGATCTATTTTGCCAGCCTTATATTACGAGTGTGATTATGACTGTACGAACTCGGTTCGCACCTTCGCCCACGGGTTATCTCCATATCGGTGGTGCCCGCACAGCGCTATTCTCATGGCTTTATGCGCGCGCCAATGGTGGTGAGTTTATTTTGCGTATAGAAGATACCGACCGTGAGCGATCAACGGAGGCCTCAGTACAGGCGATTCTGGACGGTATGCAATGGCTCAACCTAGATTACGATGAAGGCCCGTTCTATCAAACCGACAGAATGGATCGCTATGCTGAGGTGATTCAGACATTGCTCGATCAGGGCGATGCCTATTACTGCTATTGCAGCAAGCAAGAGCTCAATGAACTGCGTGAGCAGCAGATGGCGGCGAAACAAAAACCTCGCTATGACGGGCGTTATCGAGACTTCACAGGGTCGCCACCAGAAGGGGTGAAGCCGGTGATTCGTTTTCGTAACCCGCTGGAAGGTTCGGTGGTCATTGAGGATCAGGTCAAGGGCAGGGTAGAGATTCAAAACAGTGAATTAGACGATCTGATTATTGCGCGCTCTGATGGTTCTCCCACTTACAATCTCACCGTGGTTGTTGATGATCTGGATATGAAGATTACGCATGTTGTTCGCGGTGATGATCATTTAAATAACACGCCTCGGCAACTGAATATCCTCAAGGCACTGGGGCAACCGGCTCCGATCTATGCACATGTGCCAATGATTCTTGGTGAAGATGGAAAACGCTTATCTAAGCGTCACGGCGCAGTCAGCGTGATGCAATATGCCGAGGATGGATTCCTCTCAGAGGCGTTGATGAATTATCTGGTGCGGCTTGGTTGGTCCCATGGTGATCAGGAAATGTTCACCCGTGAGCAAATGATCGACCTGTTTTCACTGGATGGTATCAATCGCGCGCCATCCACCTTTAGCCCCAAAAAGCTTCAATGGCTCAATGAGCAGTATTTAAAATCGAGCGAGCCAGCCGAGATTGCCAGCCTCATCGAGCAGCAATTGCTAGCCAGCGGTATTGATACCAGTGCCGGCCCAGATCCAGAAGCAGTGGTTGTCGCACTACGGGAACGCAGCAAAAATCTCAACGACATGGCGGTGACTGCCAGATGGTTTTATCAGTTGCCTGATGGTTATGATGAGAAGGCTGCCAAGAAACAATTTACAGCCGAATCAGCAGAGGTACTCGCAGGTTTCAAACAGCGTATCAGCGAAATATCAGCATGGGATCAAGATAACCTTAAGCAGGCAGTCGCCGCGCATGCCGATGCGCAAGGGTTAAAAATGGGCCAGGTGGGTATGCCGCTGAGGATTGCGCTTACTGGGGGCACTAACTCGCCGGATATTGGGCTGACGCTGGCGCTGATCGGACGTGAATCGGTGATCCAGCGCCTCGACAAAGCGGTAGAGTTTATCCAATGCCAATAGCAGGGATTGGTACAGACATTGTCGAGATTGATCGGATTCGACAAATCTACCTGCGCCATCCGGAAAAATTTATCAGCCGGATATTGTCTGAATCAGAGCAGCGGGATTTTGCAGAAATCGATAACAAAGCGGCTTTTCTGGCAAAGCGCTTCGCAGCCAAAGAAGCGGCAGCCAAAGCGCTCGGCACCGGTATTGGTGAACATGCTGCATTCGTAGATTTTAGCGTGACTCACAGTGCCGAGGGTCAGCCAATTCTAGACATACAAGGACGTGCAAAAGCATTGATGCAGCAGCGTAATCTCGTTGCCAGTCACATCAGCCTTTCTGATGAATCAGCGTTAGCACTGGCCTTTGTCGTGTTTGAGACAGCATAGAATTAGCAGTGAGTCAGCAACCGAACATCTTGCTCATCAATGAATTTGGCATCTACCCCGAATTGATTGCCGCGCTTAGCCCGGATATTGCATGAATTCATGAGAATCTCGCTTAATATATTGTTTT
>CAZUAW010000148.1:0-5814 GCA_964618535.1 uncultured Thiotrichales bacterium | reverse complement strand
CTAAATAGCTTTAACTGCATTTTTAACCCACTACCCGATTTTTTATCAGTCGGTTCGTATCCAAAACGTGCTGAATACGAACCATAGATTAGGATCATTGAAGCTAAGCGCAGGGATGGAAAAAGATAGCTACCGCGGTATGGGTGCCTTTAACAAAACTGCGGTGTACTATGTGCGCCTGATTCGCTACCAATTTTCCAGCCAATGAGTACACCAACCGCACAAGAAGCACTTGACTACCATTCCTCAAATCCGCCAGGAAAGATTGCGATTGAGGTGACTAAATCAACCGAGACACAACGAGATTTGGCACTCGCCTATACGCCAGGGGTTGCAGAGCCGGTGCGCGCAATCGCCGCAAATGCTGACGATGCTTATCGCTACACTGCCAAAGGAAACCTTGTCGGGGTGATTACCGATGGCACTGCGGTGCTGGGGCTGGGAAATGTCGGCGCGCTGGCAGGCAAACCAGTGATGGAAGGTAAAGGTGTGCTGTTCAAGCGATTTGCGAATATTGATGTTTTCGATATTGAGGTCGATTCAAGTGATCCTGAACATTTTATCGAAACCGTTAAAGCCATCGCACCGACTTTTGGTGGCATTAATATTGAAGACATCGCCGCGCCGCATTGTTTTGAGATTGAGCGTCGATTGTCAGAAGCACTGGATATTCCGGTATTTCATGATGATCAGCATGGCACAGCGATTATTATCGCAGCAGGTCTTTTGAATGCGCTGGAGATTCAGGGTAAACGGATAGAAGATGCCAAAGTAGCCTGTTTGGGCGCTGGCGCTGCTGGGATTGCCTCGATGAATTTGCTCATGGCACTGGGCGCGAAGCATGACAATTTATATATGCTGGATCGCAAAGGGGTGATTCATAGCGGACGCGATGATTTGAACGAATACAAAGCAGGTTTCGCGCATGAAACCTCGCAGCGCACTCTGGCTGATGCCTGTACCGATGCCGATGTATTTATCGGCGTATCCGGGCCTAATTTATTGCCGCCTGAGAAGCTGGCTTTGATGGCGAAGAATCCGGTGGTATTTGCGCTTTCTAATCCTGATCCAGAAATTAGCCCAGCGTTAGCGTTTAAAACGCGTAGTGATTTGATTATGGGCACTGGTCGCAGTGATTACCCAAATCAGGTCAATAACGTGCTGGGATTTCCGTTTATTTTTCGTGGTGCGCTGGATGTACGGGCGAGTGAAATTAATATTGAAATGCAAATTGCGGCGGTTCACGCGCTTAAAGATTTGGCAAGAGAACCTGTTCCTGCGGAAGTATTAAAGGCTTATCAAACGGAATCACTAGAATTTGGCGTTGATTATATTATTCCCAAACCACTCGATCCACGCTTGATTGATGTGGTTGCACCGGCAGTTGCTAGAGCGGCAGTTGAAACTGGAGTTGCCCGGATTTAGATCCCAAGTTCATTCTTAGCCCGCAACTACGCAGTTTCACACTATTAAAATTTACGAAATTGCACGGCGTAATCGATCAAGCGATTTAGGATCATCCACCTTGGTCTCCAGGTAAATAATCGCCTCTGTTGAGCGACGGAAAACCCATTCGCTACCGATCACATCCAGCAGCCCCGACTCCTGCAAAATATCGACGATCTGCTTCTTCATTCGCACCAGCACAATTTGGATATTATTCGCCTTTAGCCGTTCTGAAAGAACTTCCAAAATGGCTTCACCGGTTGAATCAATACTATTAATACCTTGCGCATCGAGAATCAAGTATTTGAGTTCTGGCCGATCAGCAATGATTTCCAGCACGCGGGTTTCCAGAAAACCAGCATTGGCAAAATAAAGCGACATATCCATGCGCACAATCGAAACCTCTGGAGAGGTTTCAAGATCAAATAAATTAACATCGCGTAGCGTGCCATCAGCATGCATGGCAACCTCAACAAAACGAGGACGCATGGTACGAAAAACGAACAACCCCAATGACAAGATCACGCCGATAAGAATGCCCTTATCTAAATGTGGCGCAAAAATCAGGGTTAGCGTAAATGTGATAACAGCGACCCAACCGTCATGCTTTTCGACCTTCCAAGCGTGTATGACCTCTTTAACGCGAATTAATTTCAACACCGCCATGATGATCACGGCTCCCAATGTAGCCTGTGGCAAGTGATAGAGTAACGGTGTTAAAAACAGTAACGTCACGCCAACGATGACACCAGTCACAATGGATGAAAACCCTGTCCTTGCACCCGCAGAAAAATTCACCGCTGTGCGCGAGAAAGAGGCTGACACGGGATAGCCGCTAAACATGCTGGATACAATATTGGATAAACCCTGACCAACCAATTCCTGATCTGCATCGAGTCGTTGGCGAGATTCAGCAGCAATCGCCTTTGCAATAGAGATCGCCTCCATAAAACCAATCAGTGCGATCGTCATTGCCGCTGTGGCAAGCTGTACCGCGATAGGAATATCAATCACTGGAAAAGAAAATGCCGGTAAGCCCTCAGGTACAACACCCACAACAGCGCCACCTTTTTCCTCAAAACCAATTAACCAGGAAATGACAGTCGTCAGCACTACCGCTACCAACACATTAGGATACTTCGGATTAACCCGACGCAATATCAGCATCCACGCTATCGCCATTGCTGCCATCGAAAGTGTCAACCAATGCGTGCTATGAAATGCAGCAACCAGGGTGTGCCAGACAGTCTCATGATGGTGCTCGGCTTTCTCGACGGTAACGCCAAACAACTTGCCCAACTGCGAAGTGGCAATAATGATCGCTGCCGCATTGGTAAACCCCATCACCACCGGATGCGAGAGAAAGTCGACCAATACGCCCAGCTTGAACAGACCCAGCGCGAGCTGAAACAGACCCACCATCAACGCCAGAAGTAATGCGTAGGCGAGATATCCCTCTGGATTACCCGCAGCCATCGGCTCCAGAGCTGCCGCAGTCATTAATGAAATCACCGCAACCGGTCCTGTTGCCAACTGTCTGGATGAACCAAAAAATGCCGCAATCATGACAGGCAAAAAGGAGGCGTAGAGACCGTAATACGGAGGCAACCCAGCGAGCGAGGCATACGCCATAGATTGTGGGATCAGAATCAGCGCGACGGTTAGCCCTGCCAATAAATCAGCTTTTAATGTATCCGCCTTGCGCAACTCTCCAAGCCAGCCGAGAAATGGCACAAATTGTGTGTTCCAGCTAGAGATGATTTTGATGAATCCACTCATGGTTTTGGCTTGCCCTTTAATTTTTGGCCGCTCATGGTTCTCGATGTGGAATCTGATAGATTAGAGCTACAGGTCGGTTAAATACTACCTGTTTGAAGTCGCTTTATAAGGGCAGAATGGTATCATGCCTGACTCGGATTTCTCAGCAAGTTAAAGATTTGATTGTTCCTGAATTCCTCGAACACTTGTTATAACTCGATCAGAGTCTTTGTAGTGAAAAAAACCTCTGTTTCTAAGTAACTACCACTGAGTAGTTATGTTACTAATACCTTTAGGTCACCAATGAATTCTAAAAAAGACAACACCGAAAAAGAAGCAGGCGTGTATCACGCTCCCTGGGAAAAAAGCTTCGAGAAAATCCTTACGCCGTTTGAAGAATTTATTCACCGCCAAACCACCAGTGGACTGCTGTTAATGGGTATGGCAGTGCTAGCTCTGGTATTGGCGAATGGTCCATTGGTTGAAATTTATCACCAGATCATTCATACCTACATCAGTATTGGGGTGGGTGAGTGGAAGCTGAAAATGTCCCTGCACCATTGGATAAACGATGGGCTGATGGCGCTATTTTTCTTCGTTGTCGGGCTGGAGCTGAAACGTGAAATTGTGGTCGGTGAGCTGTCCAATCCGCGCAATGCGGTAATGCCAATCGCGGCAGCGGTGGGAGGTATGGTCGTGCCTGCTCTGATTTATTTTGTACTTAACCCGCAAGGTGATGCCGCGGCGGGCTGGGGAATTCCCATGGCCACGGACATCGCTTTTGCCATTGGTGCACTGGCGTTGCTGGCAAGCCGCGTGCCCAAAGCGTTAATCACCTTTCTGGTGGCGCTGGCGATAGTGGATGATCTTGGTGCAGTCATGGTGATCGCAGTGTTTTACACCGACACCATCGCGCTAACACCTCTAGCAATAGCGGGTGGGTTGTTTGCTGTGCTGCTGATATTTAACCAGGTTGGTATTCGAAAAATGCTGCCCTATTTTATGGTTGCGGTAGGGTTGTGGTACGCCTTGCTGCTATCGGGTGTGCACGCCACCCTCGCCGGTATTTTGGGGGCTCTGTCTGTACCGGCGACACCCAAGTACGACCCAGAGCGTTTCTATAAACATGTCAAGGATCTGATGCATCGTTTCGAAGCCAGCCACCAGCCTGGGAAAAGTATCATGACCAACGATGCTCTGCGCGCCGTGGTGCAGACGCTAGAAAATGGTGTTCATGCCGTTGAAGCCCCGTTACAACGATTGGAACATATCTGGCACATGCCGGTAGCTTATGTGGTGATTCCAATCTTTGCGCTGGCCAACGCCGGTATTGCATTGGACTTTGATTCATTGGGTGAAACTGCAACCCATCCAGTCATGCTTGGTGTCTCACTGGGGCTGATACTGGGTAAATTCATCGGCATTACCGGAGCGAGTTGGCTGGTACTAAAGCTGGGCGTGGCTGAGCTACCAAAAGACACCCGCTTTACCCAGATCGCCGGAGTATCACTGCTGGCAGGAATTGGCTTTACCATGTCTATCTTTGTCGCCCAGCTCGGTTTTTCGAAAAATGAAGAGTTATTGTTAATGGCCAAAACCGGCATTTTGGCCGCCTCCGCGTTTGCGGGCGTGGCAGGTTTTATCTGGCTTTTTCTGGTGAGCAAGCCGACCAAAACCTAACCTCAAGCATCGCTCTATACTCTTCGCAGGAAAATTGACAAACTCAATTAGGCACATATAATTGCACATATACTTTTCGTGCGAGGTGGGATTTATGGGTCAAGTTACAATTTATTTAGAGGAAGAAATTGAACAAAAAATGAAGTTAGCAGCACAATCCGAAAATTTATCAAAAAGCAAATGGATAGCAAAACTTATTCAAGACAAGGTAGCGAATGAATGGCCAAAATCTATAGAAAATCTTGCTGGTTCATGGGAAGACTTTCCTACTATAGAGAGTATTAGGGAGTATATCGGTACAGATATAGAGCGAGAATCTATTTGATGTACATTTTAGATACTAATACGTTAATTTATTTCTTTAAAGGCATCGGTAATGTTTCCAGTAAATTGTTAGCTATCTCTCCAAAAGAGATAGCTATTCCCTCTGTTGTTTTATATGAGCTTGAATACGGTATAGCAAAATCTAATTCACCCAGAAAAAGACAAGCCCAATTGAACGAAATATGTTCAGTAGTAGAGGTGTTGCCTTTCAACAGCCAAGAAGCACGATGCTCTGCTTTTGTTCGTGCTGATTTAGAGAAGAAGGGCACTCCAATTGGAGCATATGATTTATTGATAGCAGGTACCGCAGTTGCCTATCAAGGAATATTAGTAACTAATAACACCAAAGAGTTTGATAGAGTTCCAGACTTAAAATTAGAAAATTGGTATTAACCTTTACCCGTATGCAAAGATATCCAGCAGCAGATAAGCAACAAGAATAATCGAAATCCATAGCACCATGCTGCCCGTCGGCCAGCTTTCTGAGAGGTAATATTTGGCCATGGAGGATTGAGAAAATGAGCGACGGATACTACGCATAGGGGCAATGGCGGTGGTCATCATCGTTGCTCTTGCACGGCGAAAAGAGGTTAATCCTCGATGAAT
>CAZUAW010000147.1:0-5858 GCA_964618535.1 uncultured Thiotrichales bacterium | reverse complement strand
AATTATGCTGCAACATTAACAGGCTCATCGAACACCAGCGAAACATTGAATACGATTACTGATGCGATGTTTTACTTTGAGAAAGTGCTCAAGGAAAACAAACTGGATGCACCTTTAGGCGGCGGCGTCACCAATACTGCTCCGACTTGTGGTGCCGGACAAGTTTGCCCTGAAGATGTGGAATCACCGCATGCGCGAATTTCTAAAGACAATCTGCGCGCCAATATGCAGGCATTTCAGGCGCTCTATGGCGCGGGTTTTGATGACTGGTTGAAAGCGGAAGGCGAGACAGCGTTGGCGAACAAGTTTGACGCGGATATTCAAGCCATGATCGCGGCGCTTAATGACATTGATGGCTCCTTGTTTGATGCGCTGAGCAACGATATTGACTCACTGAATGCTTTGCTGCACGGCCCAGTTCAGGATGTTAGCAAGGCGTTACGCGCTGAAATACTCACCCCACTGGGGCTTAGATTACCAGTAGGTTCTGAGTCGGATACCGATTGATATGAGCGCATTCTCTCGACGTGCCTTTTTGGGCATGGCGTTGTTGCCATGGATGGTGCCTTCTGCAAAAGCGGCGCTTGGTCGCCTCAACTTGACTGCTGATAGGTTGTCAACGGGCAAACAGTATGTCAATGGTCACATTGACGCTGCTGGCAAGCATTATGTCAGTGGGTTTGATGCGCACGGCTGTGAATGGTTTCGCTTGGGGTTACCCGGCAAGGCACATGGCTTTGCCGCTGATCCTGTTAAACCTGGCCGCATTATCGCACTACCCACATTGCCTGGCACCCGTGCAGCCGTTCTGGATACGGCCAATGGCAAGCAATTGGCGATTATCAAAAGCCGACCGGGCAGGCATTTTAACGGTCATGGTTGCTTCAGTCCTGATGGTCGCTATCTCTTCACCAGTGAGAATATCGCTCATTCAGCAGAGGGTGTGATTGGCGTACGAGATGGTCGAGATTTTAGTTTTCTACGCGAAATATCTGGTCACGGTATTGGCCCGCATGACATCCACCTGTTGCCAGATGGGGTAACGCTGGTGGTTGCGGGTGGTGGTATTCAAACGCATCCTGACAGCGGCAAACGTGAGTTAAATATCAATAAAATGCAATCAGCACTGCTATTTATTGATAGCCGCGATGGCAGGTTAGTCCAGCGGCGTGAGATTGCGGTTCCCCGGCTCTCGATCCGTCATCTGGATGTAGGTGTCAATGGTGAAGTGCTGGTGGCTTGTCAGTATAAGGGTAAAAGGCAGATGCCCAAACTGGTAGGGTTGCAGCAGGGTCAAGGGCAGATCGAGATGCTGGATATTGATGACAACAATCTTTGGCCGCTCAAAAACTACACCGCCAGCGCACGTATCGCTGCCAATGGCATCGCAGCGGTGACCTGCCCGCGAGGTGATCGCCTGACACTCTGGGACTTGCGGCAGAAAAAATTCCTTACATCCATTGAAATTAAAGATGTTGGTGGTATCGAAATCGCTGCTGACGGAAAACACTTTATCGTCACTGCCAATGTTGGTGAGCTGTATCACATTGACGCAACAAACCTTCAGAGTAAGCCTTTGGGGAAAACTTGGCAAAATGCAAAATGGACCAATCACATGGTGAAAACTGTTGCGTAACACACATTCATTATTATCAGCTTTGTTACTGAGTTCCATCACATTACCGCTTGCCGCCGAAGAGGCTCAATCCACGCGGCTTGATACTGTCACCATTACCGGTGATGCTAAGGCACGAGAGAAAACCCCGGGCTCTGTCCACAAGGTTGATAAGGAAACGCTGGAGCAATGGCAGTACAGCGATGTCCACCGCGTATTGGAAGATGCGCCTGGTGTTTATGTTCGTCAGGAAGATGGTTACGGTTTGCGACCCAATATTGGCATGCGTGGCTCAGGCTCGGATCGCAGCAAGAAAATCGCCCTGATGGAAGATGGCATCTTGTTCGCTCCGGCACCTTACTCTGCACCGGCAGCGTATTATTTTCCGTTAATGTCGCGAATGCAGGCGGTAGAAGTATTCAAAGGCCCGGCGGCAATCAAATACGGCCCCAATACGGTGGGTGGTGCGATTAACTTTGTCAGCCGGGATATTCCTGGTGTTGACGATGAAGAGCACAATAATGGCGCATTCGATCTGGCTTTAGGCAGCGATGGTTTTGCCAAGTTGCATGGTTATTACGGCGAGAGCAAAGACCAGTTCGGCTGGTTGCTGGAAGGTGTGCATTGGCGCGCTGATGGGTTCCGAGAGTTGGATGGCAAAGGCGAAACCGGTTTTGACAAAAATGACGTGCTGCTGAAGCTGCGGTTTAACAGTGATCTGGATGCTGATATTTATCACCAGTTCGATATTAAACTGGGCTATGCGGATGAAATTTCCAACGAGACCTATCTTGGGCTGACGGATGCGGATTTTGGTGCTAACCCACTGCGTCGTTACGCTGGCAGTCAGCAGGATATTATGGACTGGGATCATCAGCAGTTCAGTCTTAGCCATTTTGTCGATCCAGGTGGGGATTTCACCATTAGCAGTACGCTGTATCGACGCAATTTCTCGCGCGTCTGGGACAAGCTCAATGGTTTTGGTGGTGACGCACCAGGGTTGCAGGAGATTTTGACCAATCCAGACACACCCGTGAATAGCGTTTTTTACGAAGTGCTGACAGGGCAGTCAGACTCACTTTCATCAGTCGAGACCTTATTGCTCGGCGCGAATGCGCGGGACTTTATTGCTCAAGGGATTCAAAGCCAAATTGAATGGGAGGCACAGATTGCAGGGCAGCAGCATGCGATTACTGCCGGATTCCGTTATCACGAGGATGAAATTGAACGCAACCATACTGAACGTGGATTCCTGATGCAGTCAGGGCAACTAGTGAATAACGAAAATTTGCCTCGTTTTACGACCCGTAATCGTGCCTCGGCAGAAGCGCTGGCAATTCACTTACAAGACGAAGTGACGATCGGTGATTTCACCCTCAACGCAGGTTTTCGTGGTGAGTTTATCAGCACTTCCTTCGTCAACCGGCTTTCTGGTCTACAAGTCACTCGCAGCGACGATATATTGATTCCCGGTGTTGGTGTCAGTTATAAAGCGACGCCTCATATACGCCTGCTGGCGGGCGCTCACAAAGGCTTTGTACCGGTACCGCCAGGCAGTGATTTTGCTGTGCAACCAGAAGAAAGTGTTAACTACGAATTTGGCATGCGTTACACCACCCCAGTGCTGCGAGCAGAAGCGATTGGCTTTTATAATGACTACAGTAATCTCACCGGCAGCTGTACCTTCTCCTCAGGCTGTGCCGCCAGTGAACTGGATCTTGGATTCAATGCGGGTGAGGTCGATATTTGGGGGCTTGAGGCGGAGCTGGAAAAAACCTTTGCCAGCGACATTGAAGGACGCTTTCAATTTCCCGTGCGACTGAACTACACCTACACCCAGAGCGAATTTAAAAATAGCTTTACCTCACCGCGTCCCGATTTGAGTGATGTGAGTGTGGGCGATGAGTTACCTTATCTTCCTGAGCACCAGTTGACATTAAAAGTGGGGGTTTCTCGCCACCATTGGCGCAGTGCGCTGGCGCTTAAATACGTTGCACAAATGCGTGCGGTAGCCGGCACTGGCAAGCCAGCTGTAAATCAGCGTACTGAAGCGCAAACAGTGGTCGATTTCAGCACCAATTACCAGCTTAATAATCGTAGTCAGCTATATTTTACAATTGACAATTTACTCGACGATACGACCATTGTCGCACGTAGACCTTTTGGTGCAAGGCCAGGCAAACCCCGCAGCTTTTTAATTGGTTATAAACTGGATTTTTAATTGTGCTCTTTTGTAACAACAGATGTAACAACCGATTTATCCCACTTTCTCTCCGAGAGGGAGATATTCCTCAGAGCGGGTAGTAACAGCGCACTGAATTACTGTATTTTAAGGCATTTTTAAAATGGTATTTTTAAAAGACTATCTGGACTATTTTATTTTTGGCGTACTAGGCGTGATGAGCTTTTTCCTTGTCTGGTATGTGATTGAACGATATTTGTATTATCGCAATATTAACGTAAGTGAGTTTAAGTCACACAACAAACTCAATGTGGCATTGACCAATCGCCTGACGACGATTTCAATTATTGGTGTTAATGCGCCTTATGTTGGTCTATTGGGTACCGTCATTGGAATTTTAATTACCTTCTGGGATATTGGTCAGGGCGGAAAAATTGAACCCGGGGCAATCATGCTAGGTTTGGCTTTGGCACTTAAAGCCACCGCAGCGGGTTTGGCTGTCGCCATTCCGGCGGTGATGTTTTACAACGCATTGTTGCGCAAGGTTGATGTATTAATTTCAGATTGGCGTGACATACAGCAAGCAGGGTAGTCCTTGGCTATGAAACAATTTGATCAAATTAACGTCATTCCATTTATCGACATTATGCTGGTAATGTTGGCAATCGTATTAACCACTGCCTCTTTTATCTCCACGGGTTTGATAGAAGTTGATCTACCCGAAGCAGAAAGTGCCAGCCCACCGCTGGATGAGGATGCTGTCGAAATAGCTATTGATGCAAATAATGTATTTTATTTACGTGAAAAAGTCGTGACTTTAGCGTTACTTTCAAAAGGGTTAAAAGAAATACGCAAAGAAACGCCGATGGTTTTAAGGGTAGATAAAGCTGTTCGATTTGAAAGCTTTGTATCCGTTATTGATTTATTAAAAAAATATCAACTGGAAAAACTTTCCATTGAGACCAAGGGCGTGCATGCACCGTCATAATTTCGCTGCGCTGGGGATTTCAGTACTGCTGCATTTAGGGCTACCAGCATTAATATTTTTTTCTGGTAGTCAAGCGGCAACACCGCCTACTGTTAAAACGCTACCTGTCTCGTTAACTATGTTTAAACCTGCGCCAACGCCACCACCGGTAGTTGTTGAGCCGGTGGTTGTAGCAAAAGTAGAGCCACCGCCAAAGCCTAAGCCAAAAGTAAAACCGAAGCCAAAGCCGAAACCCAAAGTAAAACCGAAGCCTAAGCCGAAACCCAAAGTAAAGCCGAAGCCGAAGCCTAAACCAAAAGTAAAGCCGAAGCCTGAGCCTGAGCCTGAGCCTATCATCGAGCCTATCGTTGAACAGGAAATTGAACCGCCTATAGAGTATCAGGAGCCACCCATAGAGTATCAGGCACCACAAGTGGCTGTTGTAACGCCCGCTCCCGCTCCTGTTACCGCAGTGCCACCCGTAACTGCAAATCCTCCTGCGCAACCTGACTTTGATCCGGGTAAACTCGCACTGATTGAAGCCAGCTATCAAACTCGCCTGAGGCAACTGATTGAATCCAAAAAGAAATACCCTCGCCGTGCGAAACGGTTAGGGCATCAAGGGAAAGTCTACGTTTCTTTTGTTGTATTGCCTGATGGAACGATAGAGCAAGTCGAACTCAAGGAAGGTTCAGGCGCCAATATTCTTGATCATGCAGCAATGAAAACCATTATTTCCCTCTCTGGTACTTTGCCTTTTCCTGATGAAATCAAGCGCCAACGCTGGATTTTTACCATTCCGATTTCTTACGAATTGTTATGATTTTTATTGGTCACAGACCGCTAGTCAAAACTATGCACTTTAGTGCAAGGCTTTAGCCCGAATATTGCATGAATTACACGAGTTCTCGCTTATCTATTGATTCCACAGGAAATTCTTTTCACTTGCCCGTAATCACCGATACGGGACGCGTAAAAACAATTCCCTGTGAAAACAATATATTAAGCGAGATTCTCGTGAATTCATGCAATATCCGGGATAGGGACGTATCACCAAATATCAAGCAGAACCTAAGCGCTCACATGACCACTTA
>CAZUAW010000146.1:0-5918 GCA_964618535.1 uncultured Thiotrichales bacterium | reverse complement strand
CACTCATCAAAGCGGAGAAGAGCCTTTTTATTCTTCTTGATCTCTATTCTTGGGAATGAGAAGGTAAATTGACAGGTGATCAAATTTCTGAAAAAGGCGTTTAAAGCCTCCGCTATGCGCATGATAAATAGTTGATGATAATACAGGGCAACCAGCGTAGTGCCATACACAGAGACGCTGGTGATTTTCCAGAGGTCGCCAGTTTTTGATGCCAGGGCAATAAGATAAATCATGCTCGGAAAAGCAAAAAATAATGCGAATAGATGAGAAACCGTATTGAATCTTTCGCCGTATTTCATAGAAGCATGTCCTTGCTGACAGACTCTCCAACCCTTCTCGGTTATTCTAGGAGAGATGTTTCTTGATGGTAGCAGAATTGTGAGATCGGCATATTAATCGTTGCATAATTTTTGGTACGACTATCGTTGATTGGGCACGTCGTTCCTCCTTTACCCAACCTACTCCATACTGCGAAAATATGAGCAACAATCAATACGGATTGAAGGCTCGGCAACTCAGCGCATCTTTCCTGCTAAAATTACGTATCTACCCCTCCCTTTTTTGGAGAATCCTGAGTGAAAGTCCCTCCCCGCCTGTTACTGGCGACAGTAATCCTTGGATTAATTGGTGCCTGGCTATTTTTTGATCTGGGCCGTTTTTTCAGTATTGACTATTTGAAATCCCAGCAGGTCGCTCTCGAAACCTGGCGAGCTGCTAATCCCGTTTTAGCGATAGCTGCAATGGTGGTGACTTATATTTTCGTCACCGCACTATCCTTACCCGGTGCTGCATTAATGACACTCGCAGCAGGAGCAATATTCGGTCTATGGACAGGACTGGCAATCGCTTCTTTTTCAGCCGCAATCGGTGCGACTCTCGCATTTCTAAGCGCACGCTATTTATTGAAAGACTGGGTACTTTCAAAATTCAGTGGAAAAATGGAGTCTATTAATAATGGCATAGAGAAAGATGGCGCATTTTATTTATTCACACTGCGACTGGTGCCTATTTTTCCATTTTTCATCATCAATCTAGTAATGGCTTTAACGCCGATGAAAACCTGGACATTTTATTGGGTCAGCCAAATTGGAATGCTCGCAGGAGGATTTGTGTTTGTCAATGCGGGCACGCACCTGGCGCAAATTGATTCAATAAAAGGTATTTTATCTCCAGAATTACTCTTCTCTTTTGCACTGCTAGGTATTTTCCCATTTATCGCAAAGAAGATAATTGAATGGGTTCAATCACGTAAAGTCTATGCCATCTGGAAAAAACCAAAATCATTTGACCGAAATTTAATTGTTATTGGTGGTGGTGCTGCAGGACTCGTCAGTGCGTATATCGCAGCCGCAGTCAAAGCCAAAGTTACTTTGGTAGAAAAACATAAAATGGGCGGTGACTGTCTTAATACCGGCTGCGTACCATCCAAAACTCTAATCCGTTCCACTAAGCTACTGGCCCAAATGCGACGCGCTGAGGAGTTTGGGTTACAGAAAATTGAAGGGGAATTTGAATTTTCAAGTCTGATGCAACGGGTAAAACGGGTCATTAAAAAAATTGAGCCGCATGATTCTGCTCCGCGATATACCAAACTGGGTGTCGATGTCATTGAAGGCGAAGCGACAATCACCTCTCCCTGGACAGTCGATATTCAACATGACAATAAAACCGAAAAATTAACCACCAAAAATATTATAATTGCCACTGGCGCAAAACCCACTGTGCCGCCTATTCCGGGACTCCAGGAAATCGGCTATTTAACCTCCGACACAGTTTGGGATTTAACTGAACAACCTAAACGATTGATCATTCTTGGCGGTGGACCCATCGGTTGCGAACTGGCACAAAGTTTTGCCCGTTTAGGAACGAAAGTGACACTGCTGGAAATGCTACCTCGATTAATGATTAGGGAAGATGAAGAAATTTCAGCGATGGTTAAAACACGTTTTCAAACAGAAGGCATCGCCGTACTGACAAAACACAAAGCCCTCCGATGTATGATTGAAAATGGCGATAAAATATTAGTTTCCGAAGACTTAACCGATGCTTCTACAGAAAGGCATTTTTCATTTGATCAACTATTAATTGCTGTAGGGCGCACAGCAAATACCACTGGATTTGGATTGGAGAAGCTCGGCATTCCAAATAATCAACAAGGATGCATTGAGACCAACGACTATCTGCAAACCAAATATCCCAACATCTACGCCTGTGGCGATGTCGCCGGACCTTTTCAGTTCACCCATACTGCGGCGCATCAGGCATGGTACTCCGCTGTGAACGCACTATTTAGTCCATTCAAAAAATTCCGTGCCGATTATTCAGTCATCCCCTGGGCGACATTTGTCGATCCAGAAGTTGCCAGAGTCGGTATTAATGAACAAGAAGCCAAAGAGAAAGGTATCGGTTATGAAATTAGTACTTACGGCATAGAAGATCTTGACCGGGCGATTGCCGACGAAGCCGCAGAAGGATTAATTAAAGTTCTAACCGTCCCCGGCAAAGATAAAATTCTGGGTGTCACCATTATTGGTGAACACGCTAGCGATACCATAGCCGAATTTGTCATGGCAATGCGACACGGTATCGGCTTAAATAAAATGCTTGGTACGATTCATATCTACCCTACTTTTAGCGAAGCCAACAAGTATGTTGCTGGGAACTGGAAACGTGCCCACGCGCCCGAAAAAACACTAAAACTGGTCGAAAAATTTCACCGCTGGCGACGCGGATAACTCATTAAGAATGATTAACAAGAGAATACTTATGCAAACAAAAGCAAACGTACAATTTAAAGTTACTGGCTGGAAAAAAAGGGACTTTTATTATTCAGCATATTGGCGCTTTTAGCGCACAAGGCGCATGCAGCGATTGGACGATACTCGCTGATTCCGGCACAGCTGATCTGGTTGGAATCACCGGCAACGGGAGTTACGCGGCAACTTCTGAAACAGTTGATATGCCTTTTAATTACACTATAGACGAAGCTCTTTCCGAAATGTAAAACCACCCGTTAGCGGCAAATCCATCTACGGATCATTGGGCTTTCGATGTGCCGCTGATCTGAAATAACTCAGAATAAACTGGTTGGGTTAAACTTAAGGGCACGTCTATTATTAGAGATACCCTTAACCCAACTCTAAGCCTTGAATTTTAAATCATGCACAAAAAAACAATCTCTAGCGGCTCCGAGTTCGAATCCAAAATAGGCTATTCACGCGCTATCGTCGCTGATAATTTTGTCTTTGTCTCCGGCACCACTGGTTACGATTACAAAACAATGACAATTTCAGACAATGTCGTTGAACAAGCGCAGCAGTGCTTTAAAAATATTGAAGAAGCCCTGTATCGAGCAAACAGCGATTTAATGCATGTGGTTCGAGTTCGTTACATCTTTCCCGATAAACAAGATTTTGAGCCATGCTGGCCGGTGTTTAAAAAATACCTGGGTAGAGCGCGTCCGGCTGCGACCATGTTTATTGCTGGATTACTCGACGATAAAATGAAATTGGAAATCGAGGTGACTGCAAAAATCATTGATGATGATTGAATCAAAATTTCTGCAAACACGTGTAACATCAGTCATTCTGGCGCTGCCCGAAATCCATTGACTCCACTAGGCAAGAGTGATACTTGGATACCGGCCTGCGCCGGTATGACACCGTGGTTTAATTAATCTCTAAAATTCTCAAACTGCAAAGGTAAATCCAGCGTTTGTTTGCGCAGCATCGCGATCACCTGCTGTAATACATCGCGCTTTTTACCAGTCACCCGTACTTTTTCACCTTGAATAGCGGTCTGCACTTTTAATTTTTCAGTTTTAATCAGCTTAATAATTTTCCGACTCAAATCGGTAGGTAAACCTTGTCGAAGCGTAATCGGTTGCGAGGCAGTTTTATCTGTCGCATGGACATCACCGGTTTCCACACAGGCAATATCAACACCGCGCTTACCCAACTTATTGTAGAGAATTTCGCGCATTTGTTTGATTTGGAAATCACCACCAGCATGCAACGTAATTACATCACCAGAAAATTCATACCGAGCATTACTGCCTTTAAAATCAAACCGCGTGGAGACTTCTCGATTTGCCTGATCAACCGCGTTATTTACTTCATGTGTTTGGTATTCGGAAACAATATCAAAACTTGCCATAGGTATTCTCTTTTCAATCTATTTTAATTAAATTCAATTCTTTGCCATTCTGCTGGGCCGGTTTTATGTACTGATACTCCCTGGCTATCAACCGCAACGGTCACTGGCATATCTTTTACTTCAAATTCATAAACTGCTTCCATTCCCAGCTCCGCAAAGGCAATCACTTCTGCACTGACAATGGCTTCTGATACCAGATAAGCTGCGCCACCTACCGCCATTAAATAGACCGATTGATGACGTTTAATACTTTCAATAGCTTCATCGCCACGCTCAGCCTTACCAATCATGCCCAGCAATCCGGTTTGCTCCAGCATTTGATCAGTGAATTTATCCATGCGAGTTGCTGTGGTGGGGCCAGCGGGGCCAACCGCTTCATCGCGCACGGGGTCTACCGGACCAACATAATAAATAAATCGACCTTGTAGATCGACAGGTAATTTTTTGCCTTCATCAAGCAAATTAACAATACGTTTATGTACCGCATCCCGGCCGGTTAATATTTTTCCAGAAAGCAGCAAAACTTCACCTGGCTTCCAGTCGAGCAGATCTTCTTTTGCGATATTATCAAGATTAACGTGGCGCGCATTTTCATCTGGTGAATAAATCAAATCCGGCCACAACGATAAATCTGGTGGCGTTTGTAAATCCGCGCCTGAGCCGTCCAGCGTAAATGAGGTATGTCGCGTAGCCGCGCAATTTGGGATCATGCAAACCGGCAATGATGCCGCATGTGTTGGATAATCCTTAATTTTCACATCCAGTACAGTCGTCAAGCCACCCAAGCCTTGGGCACCAATACCAAGCTGGTTCACTTTATCCATAATTTCCAGACGTAATTCTTCTAATCGGTTGGAAGCACCGCGTTTTTTTAACTCGTGGATATCAATGGATTCCATCAATGCTTCTTTCGCCAGCACCGCCGCTTTTTCCGCTGTACCACCGATGCCGATACCGAGCATGCCGGGAGGACACCACCCTGCCCCTAATGTCGGAACAGTTTTGATCACCCAATCAACAATACTGTCGCTGGGATTGAGCATCACCATTTTCGCCTTGTTTTCAGAACCCCCGCCTTTAGCAGCAATTTCAACTTCGAGCAGATCCCCAGGCACCACCCGCATGTGGATCACCGCAGGTGTGTTGTCTCCCGTATTAGTTCTCTTACCTGTTGGATCATCAACAATTGATGCTCGCAATACATTATCCGCGTAGAGGTAAGCGCGCCTGACGCCTTCGTTAACCATATCCTCAACACTGATATCCGACTTCCAGCGAACCCCCATACCGATCTTCAAAAATACCGTAACAATGCCGGTATCCTGACAAATGGGGCGCTTACCCTCCGCGCACATCCGCGAATTTACCAAAATTTGCAGCATGGCATCTTTCGCTGCCGGAGCTTCCTCCTGCTGCCAGGCTTCATGCATCGCAGTAATAAAATCAGCGGGGTGATAGTAAGAGATAAATTGCAGGGCATCTGCAATGCTGTCGATAAAATCATCTTTTTGAATCAGTGACATGGTCTCTCTCTGTAAATCAAGTAGTCGCTAGAGTATTGATATTATATACGTTATAAGCCCAGATTCATGCCTGTAATCCTTCTCGACGGAAGGTTAACACTCAACTAAATTCACACTGGCTGACTGTTCTTTAAATGAACCGTTTTCTGCTCATAACAATAAGGTGCCACGCAGATCAAAATACTCTAGTAGACAATATTTTGCGTTCTTACTAAAACGGTGTAAAAATAAACACCTATC
>CAZUAW010000145.1:0-5973 GCA_964618535.1 uncultured Thiotrichales bacterium | reverse complement strand
GGTTGATAAGCCTCACAAATCCAACCGTTCAATTTTTGATCTCTATTCTTGGGTTTATACTCGGTGTCTGGCTTGCTGTGGTAATGGTCATGCGAAGTGCAGGCGTCTAGCTCGTGACATAAGCGGGCTTCCAATGGTGAGTACAAAAACAGGTGCAAGGTCGCATTAAAACCGTCACCTGATGACAGGATGTGACACTCATCTTAGTGATCTCGTAATCTGCTGGTTGATGCTTGTCACTGTTGTTATTTTGCTCTGGTTTATTGATCAGAGCATTAGACTGTGCAAGAAAAAATCCAGAGAAATGAGATTAAGTTAGGGATGTTCGTCAGCGAACTTGACCGTCCCTGGGAAGAATCTCCGTTTATGATGCAGGGCTTTTTGCTGCAATCTCCAGAAGATGTCACGGAGGTTCGAGAGTGCTGCGACTACATTTACATCGACCCTAGCCGCAGCGAAATTTCGGTTCGCCCTGCGATGCCTACCGCAATTACCTATAAACCTGCAACTAAAGTGACTCAAAGCCAGGTTGTATCTGGTTCTGCTGGCCCACAGTCATCCAACGACCGACAATTAGAGCCGCGCCACAACGATGATTCGATGGGTATCGGTTTTGACGTTGAACACAAACTGAACACGGATGTTAAGAAAGGCCATGAACGGGTTCGTGAAATTCGAGTGGCCAAAGATGCACATAAGCTGTTGCAATTGCCAGGCGAGTTTGTCGAATATAAAACCAGCAGTCCTGTAGAACAGGAGTTTCAAACAGCCAAAGAAGTACGCTCCCAGTTACGCGGTGCATTGCAATCCACTTTTGAGCGTTTTAAGAAAAATGAGCGCCTCTCTCTGAGTGCTGTAAAGGATTCAACTAAAAGCATGGTTGATAGCATCATTCGAAATCCGGATGCAGCGCATTTACTCTGCTTGCTCAAGGAAAAAGATTCATTTTCCTATTCTCACAGCATCTCGGCATCCATTTTAGCGGTATTATTTGGCCGTCATCTTGGTCTGAATGAGAAAGAACTCAACACTCTGGCATTGGCTACGTTACTGCTGGATGTTGGCAAAATGAATCTTCCGACTGGGTTATTGGAAAAATCCGGGCAGCTTTCTTTCCCAGAAGCAAAAGTACTTCGCAAACATGTTACCCATTCGATAAATATGCTGAAAAAAGCAGATGGCCTGGATATCGAAGTTTTGGCGATTATTGAGGGGCATCACGAACGCTTTGATGGCAAAGGTTATCCTCAGGGGTTGGTAGGTGCAGAGATTCCGGTCTTTGCCAGGATGGCGGCGATTATTGATTTTTACGATGCCATCACCCATGAGCGGCCTTATCGCAAGCCCGTCAGCCCATGCTATGCCGTCAATGCACTTTACGATCGGCAAGGCGGCCAGTTTCAGCAAGAGCTGGTTGAAGAATTCATTCATTGTTTAGGTGTTTATCCAACCGGCTCGCTGGTGTTACTGAGCTCGGGAGAAGTGGGTATCGTTTTTGAACAAAACGATTTGCGCCGATTGCGACCAAAAATACTGGTGGTGCGGAATCAGGAAAAAAAGGAACTATCCCCGCCGGTTACTCGCGACCTGGAATATGAAAAGACCGATGAGAAAGGTACCAGATTGTTCATTTTGACGGCATTAGAGCCAGGCGCCTACGGTATCTCAGATGATGATTATTATTTGTAGGTATTTTTGAGGGCGAAAAGTATAACAAGGAAGTTACGATGATCAATAATTCGCGAAAAAAGTTAGTTTCAGTCGAACGCGATGAGCTTTTGGCTTATCTCGATACCACGATCAACAAAGATTGGGAGTCTGGTGTTTTGACAGGCTTGGTGGTGATCGAAATTAACCAGTTCCGAAGAGTTTCGGTGACCTACGGTTATGATCGAGTCGAAGAGTTGCTCCAGCAATTACAGGCTAGACTAGAATCTCAACTGCCTAAAAAAGATCGAGTTTTTTATCATGGTCGTGATGAGTTTGTAATCGTTTTGTCTAGCTTGCGTGTTTCAGAGCAGCTGCAATTGGCGATCAATAAAATCCAGCGTATTGTTTTTGAGCCGTTTATTTTACGTGATACCAGTTTGCGGGTGCGTTTAACCATTGGTGCGTCGCTGTCTACCCGAGTATTAGTCCGTTCCGCGACGCTAATGCAGCAGGCCAGTCATGCATTGCTGGATGCATACGATAGCCATGCTGAAAAACTAATCTATGTTAAACCCGAATCTGATATAGAGCTGCCAAGCCTGGAATTACAGGCGTATCTCTCGGATGCGCTGGATCGGAACGAACTCACTGCCGTGTTCCAGCCAAAAACTGAGCTAAAAACGGGCAGAGTTGTAGGTGTTGAGTCTTTGGCACGCTGGAATAGTCATATGCTTGGGCGTATCTCTCCGGATGAGTTTATAGAGGCTGCTGAGACATCAGGTTTGATTGGCAAGTTGACTATTTGGTCCATCAATAATGCCGCCAAACAGTATGCTCAGTGGGGAGACCTGGCAGTTCCAATCGCGGTTAATCTCTCGGCTAAGGTCATTAATCAGCCAGGACTTGTTCGTCAAATTCAGAGTGCTTTACGGATCTGGAATGTTCCACCAGAAGCGTTGGTGCTTGAAATTACTGAAACTGCAGTGATGGACTCTCCAGAGCAAAGTATGCGCTGTTTGAAAGAAATCAGCGAGATGGGAATTAAGCTCGCTATTGATGATTTTGGAACTGGCTATTCGTCCTTGGCATACCTGAAGATGTTACCGGTGAGTGAATTGAAAGTGGATAAATCATTTGTACAGCAATTGGCTACTGATCCTGATGATCGAAAAATTGTCGAATCTATCATCAATATGGCGCATAACTTTGACCTTAAGGTGATTGCTGAAGGTATAGAGGACGAAATCTCTTACGAAATTTTGATGGGTATGGGGTGCGAGATTGCGCAGGGATATCTTGTCAGCAAACCGTTAAAGCCGGAGCAATTTGAACAGTGGTTACGTGAAGATAACTGGTATCGACCCGTTTCTACGCAACTTGAAGCGGCCGTTGCCTGAGTCTGTGATTTTCCAGTCAGCGTAGATTCAGGTAACTTAACGTATACTGCATTCCACCTTTCTCCAGTTCTGGAACTATTTTCTTGAAAATCCGTTTACAAATCATCGCTGTACTACTGGCTTTTGTCTTGGCACTCCCCGTTGTGGCTGGTGAACTTCCTCCCGCATTTGATGCGCGCTATCGGGTTGAATTAGGTGGAATGACACTAGGCGAAGTGACGATTACTCTGCAATACGAGAATGGTGAATACCACTACCGAAAAAAGACCAAAACCAAAGGTCTGGTTTCCATATTTCGTCGCGATACCATTACCGAAAGCAGTACAGGTAAAATTGAAGCGAATGACATCGTGGTTTCGTCCTATCGATTTCTTCACAAAAAACGTAAAAAACCCAAAGAATCAACAGTCGATTTTTCACTTGCCGGCCTTGCATCTGGGGTACATAAAGGACAGTCATACAGCATCAATGTACCTGATCATGTTTTTGACAGGGCTTCGGTAGAGTTGGCGTTGATGCGGGACTCAGGGGCAAAAGCGTTGACCTACCATGTTGTGCAAAAGGGTCGTCTTGCGCACTATTCGTTTAGATTACAAGGTGAGAAAAATTACGTTTTACCTGCTGGTGAGTTTAGTTGCGAGGAATATCAGGTCGAGCGTAGCAATGCCAAACGGCGCACCACGATTTGTTTGTCGGATGAGTTGAATAATCTACCCGTCCGGGCGACGCATGATGAAAAAGGAAAAATTGTGACGATGTCTTTGGTGAGCGTTGAGTTTCAAAAATGAATTTTAGCGCTGGCAAAGCGTGCAATAAAAAGTGGACCTTTGTCCGAGCACAATTTGCTTGATCGAGTTTCCACACTCAGGGCAAGGTTCATTTGCACGGTCATAGACCTTTAATTGCTGCTTGAAATATCCCGGCTCTCCATTCTCACGTAGAAAATCTTTTAGGGTGGTTCCGCCCTGGCGAATAGATTCGGTTAAAACACTTTTAATGGCTGTCACTAGTTTTTCGCAGCGGCTAAGGGATACGCTACCGGCTTTTCTTTTCGGGTTAATACCCGCTCTAAATAAAGCCTCGCTGGCATAAATATTACCCGCACCGACAACCACTTTACTGTTCATGATGTGTTGTTTAATGGAGACCTTTCGATTGCTGCAAGTATTGTGTAAGTACGCAGCAGTAAATAAATCTTCCAAGGGTTCGGGGCCGAGACTGGATAAAAGCGGGTGATCATTCAAGTCAGCACCCCACCACAAGACTGCACCAAAACGGCGTGGATCGTAGAGGCGCAGTTGTTTGCCTGAGGCCAGCGATAAAACGAAATGATCATGCTTTCTTAAAGGCTTCTCTGCTGTAGAAATTCTCAGGCTACCGGACATACCAAGATGGATAATGATAGTGCCGTTGCTAAGTTTAATTAATAAATATTTTCCACGTCGATCTACGGATTGAATTTTTCTGCGGTTGGCGAGCTTTGGTAAATCCTTAGGTATCGGCCACCGCATACTGTGATTATGGATTTCGACCCTGGAAATATTCTGATTTTTAATATGTGGTTCAATACCGGAACGGGTGGTTTCTACTTCGGGTAATTCGGGCATGAGTTTTAACTAATTTTGTTGCAGTATGATCATAGAAAAATCAGGTTGGGTGTTGGAATTAAGTTTTACTTTTGTGAGAATGCATCGTACCTGACATTGAGTGTTCTACCAAACCCGCAAATAATTAGTTTGCGTCAACGAGAATTTAATAATGGCTGTAGAAGAAATTTTTCATCAAAAATGGTCGCCAGGGATTGGAGATCCCACTATTGTTGGCTGGTTTACTGTGTTCGCGTATCTGGTTGTGGTGGTGTTATTACTGGGGCGAAGGAGGACGGATGTTGATGACGATCTGTGCTGTACAGGTATTTGGTTATTATTGGCGCTGGCGATGCTGTTTCTCGCGATTAATAAGCAACTGGATTTACAATCTTGGTTGACGATGACATTGAAAGAACATGCGTTAGTACATGGCTGGTATCAGGATAGACGAAGTTATCAAAGTTTGTTTATTGGTGGTTTGGGTGTTTTCGGCCTGCTACTGATGGGGGTTTTATTCTGGTCTGTCCGAGAACGCTGGCGGGATTTCCTGATTGCCGGGTTTGGCTTTGGGTTTTTACTGGTTTTTGTCATGGCGCGCGCAACTTCTTTTCATCAAATTGATGCCATGATCAATACCAGCATCGTCGGTTTTAGTCTCAATGGATTATTTGAATTAACCGGTATTTTCCTGGTGGGCTACGGTGCGCGTCATCGAACGGACGATTTAGCAGAGTAGATCTTCTTTCATTATAGTGCTTTAGTTCTTTGCGGGTTTTCGGGCGCTATTAATTTTAATCCAGCCCTGAGTTTTCGATGTTGATCTTTAGTCATACTGTCTTCTGATAGCAGTAAAACCAGTTTTTTGCCATTTTCTGCAGTTAAATACACGACTATTAAATAACGAAATATAATTTTGTGATTGAGTGTGGCAACAATCGTCTTCCTTGATTTGTTCGTTAATTGCCATTGCTGTGGTGATTGAATATGGATTATTTTGGGTGAAGTAAATCGATTGCCCATTAAGCGTAAAGCTTGAATGAAAAAGCTGGTGATAATTAAAATTAAAAGTCCAATTGTTACAATGACCGGCATCGGCATGGTAATCAAGATGAGCGCTGTAAATAAATGAACAGCGATCAACCAGATTAACAACCAGCGTGATGTACGTAATTCAATAACGTTTGGCAGCATTTTGGATGGTGTTAGCGAGTTCGGTGAGCTGGGTGTTTTTCGCAGGCTTTCTACCCATTAATATTTCTAGCAAGGATTGATCGGAATATTCAAGAAGCACTAAGAATAACTGCAACTGCTCGGCAGACATGGCGGCAAGATTTTCT
>CAZUAW010000144.1:0-6023 GCA_964618535.1 uncultured Thiotrichales bacterium | reverse complement strand
CTATATTCGTCTATAACTAATAGTCGATTCTTCTTAATTCCTAGTACTGGACAATGACTCAATATCTAATGGATTTACTGCGAGATGCTGGACGGCGGTTTGTACCGTTTCTGGAATGGATTCCGGAACTCAAGAACCCCAAGATTCTAAGAGCCGATGTTTTGGCCGGCGTTACCGTAGCACTGGTGTTAATCCCGCAGTCTATGGCAAATGCACAGCTCGCTGGCCTGCCGCCTGAAATTGGCCTGTATGCTGCTTTTTTAATTCCAATTGTCGCTGCAATTTTTGGCTCTTCACGACAATTACAAAATGGCCCGGTTGCCATTATCTCGTTAATGTCTGCTGCGGCTTTGATCCCGCTAAACTTGGGCGCACAGGAATACATCGCCTATGCCGCCATGCTTGCCGTTTTAGCCGGCGTAATGCAGCTTATTTTAGGGTTTTTACGCTTAGGCATCCTAGTCGATTTTCTCTCACACCCGGTTATTATTGGCTTTATTAATGCCGCAGCTATTGTCATTAGCAGCCTGCAAATCAGTAAATTATTTGGCATTGAAAATATTACTGGTGGGCATCTCTACGAAACGCTGTGGAACCTGCTACGAGCAATCCCCAGTCAATCGCATTTACCGACAGTTGCAATGGGCTGCTTCTCTTTACTCTTGCTAGTTGCCCTTAAGAAACTCGCGCCAAAACAGCCTGGCATTCTAATTACCGTTATTGCAGCCACTGTGCTTTCCTGGTTGTTACGGTTTGATCAAATGGGCGGAAAAATCGTCGGTGAAATCAGTAAAGGGTTGCCTGCATTCATCATCCCAAGTATTGATCCCAGTGATTTAAAAGCGTTGCTACTACCTGCGTTAATGATCGCCTTATTAAGCTTTGTTGAAGCCTTTTCAATAGCCAAAGCAGTCGCTTCCAAAACTCGCCAGCGTTTATCAGCCAATCAGGAAATGGTCGGCAAAGGCTTAGCCAATGTGGTTGCAGGACTCAGTCAGGGTTATGCTGTTTCTGGCTCCTTTTCGCGTACAGCAGTGGCATTTGATGCGGGTGCAAAAACCGGTTTTACAGCGATTGTCTCTGGCATGATTGTTGGCGTTACATTACTGTTTTTCACTCCGATGCTTTACTACATTCCCATCGCCACGCTGGCTGCGGTAATCATCGTTGCTGTCGTCGGCATGATTCATTTTCAGCCCTTTAAACATGCCTGGAAAGTTAATCCGCATGATGCTGTTGTTGCCTTAACAGTGTTTATCGGCACGCTCGCTTTTGCGCCGCATTTAGAGTGGGGAATATTCATGGGCGTGGCATTATCTATCGGCCTGTATATTTATCGCACCATGCAGCCACATTTTGCTGAAGTTTCAATGGATGAAGATGGCACTTACCGCGATGCACATTTATTCGGCATGCAAACCAGCCAAACGCTGGCGCTGTTTCGCTACGATGGGGATTTATATTTTGCCAATGCGGGATATCTGGAAAAAAGGCTGCTCAATGCCGTGGCCGATAAACCTAAATTAAAAGTGCTGATACTCGATCTGGAAGCTGTCGATCAGATTGATGTTACGGGCGAGGAAATGCTCAAACACATGTCCGAGCATCTGGGAGAGGCGGGTATCGAATTTTTCATTACCCGACCTAAATTTAAAGTCAGCGACACCTTAAAAAGATCCGGTCTCTACGATGAAATTGGAGCAGAGCATTTTTTCAGCCTACGTAAAGCCGCGCTCGATGTCATTAGAAAAAAATATGGCAAAGCCATTGATATCAGCCATCTGGATTTTCACAAACCAACCGGTGATAAAACTATTGAAAACCCAGAAACCTGAGGTTAATCTAAACGACGATTGAGATTGTTTAATCAGGAGTAAACGAACGGGTCAGAATGCTAAGGTTATTGATTTTTCATTCCTTAGCTTAATCCGCAGTAATTACTTACCGGCTGATAGCTTGGTTATTTGCATCCCAGCGCCAGATTGTTTTCTCGGCATTCAAGTGAACGCCGCCCATCCAACGGTTGGAGGGATTGATCTTCATCCAGTCCAACTCTCCCTGTAGCATTTTTCTCCCTATGTCGGTCAGGCTAAGTATTTGGCTGCGAAAAGCTTCGCCAGCAGGAATATCTGGGGGACGTAAAAACGGATTCCCTGTTTCAGTTTTGAGTAGTGCGGACTTTGTGTTCGTAAGTCGCTCAATCAAACTCCAATAACCCCAATCACCCAAATACGGTGCCTGTTCCAATTTTTGATGAGCAACGAATAACTGCTCGGGTTTTTGTATTCCCGATACTACCATTTCCAAAATTTGCCGCTCGTGACGAGAAAGGCCTGTTTGACTATCGGGGTATTCTTCAAGATGGCGAAATAACGCAGCCTTGAGAAAGGGAAATACTGATAAACCCTCATCAAGAAAATCCACCAGAGCAATTGGCGTCTCTGAGGTAAACGCTAACCAGCCCTGCTTAGCCAAATCGAGTTGTTGTTGCGTAACTGGTTGCTCGCTGCCCTACAATGACAGTATCTGCTGCGTATCAAGCTGCCCCAGCCCATAGAAAGGATCAATACCTGGAAAATCGTCAATACAGATGAGCTTAATTTTGATCTGTTGAGTATCCTGATCAGCAAACCAGGCGAGTAATTGCAGCAGTTGTAACTGATCGTAAAGATCATGTTCAAGCCAGATAATCACGTGCTTAAACTGACCAAAACTTTCCAATACTTGATCGCGTTGGCGAAAGCTCTCCAACACTTCCGTATAACTGACAACACCCGGTTGCGCCAGAAACTCAGCACGGATCTCCGCCAATGCATGCAGCGATAACCCTGCTGGTACAGGCCCATCGTGCAGAATATCCCGCCAAGGAATAACCGTGCCAGAAAGTCCCGCCTCAATCATGGTGTTTGAGGTACTATCTCCGTTTGTAATATGTAGTGTTTTCTGACTCATTTTTTTCGACTAACTCAATGAATGATCTTACCGTCTGGATAATTATCGCTGGTTTTTATGCCCCGCTGCACTTTTTGTTGCCGATCCTCATCGTATTTCTTAACGCAGAAAACTCCCAGCAACGTCAATCTGGAATACGTCGTGCCGTAATCAACGCAAGCTTATCTATGTTAGTGGCATTTACAATCGTTATCTGGCTTGCTCGAGATAATAAAATCTCACTGGCGATGGGCGTTTTATTTGTCTCTCTACTTATTCCAATTGCGCAAGCAGTTATCCAAATAAAAAAACACTAATCGAACTGATGAGCGTTGGTTTGCACTACCCATCGATGTAAACTTGTTGGAGTGCTAGTGTTGAACAGCTATACTGCTCCGGCAGAAATTCTGCGTCTAATTTAATTATGTTAAAGAGAAGAGTTATGAGTACAGGTACAGTCAAGTGGTTCAATGCGGATAAAGGATTCGGTTTTATCACTCCAGAGGAAGGCGGAAAAGATCTATTTGTTCACCATTCAGATATACAAAGTGATGGTGGATATGCATCACTTAACGATGGTCAAACAGTAGAGTTTGATGTCGGAGAAGGTCAAAAAGGCCCTTGTGCAAAAAATGTTGTACCTTCTTAGATTCATCGAAAACAGCTAGAAGCCTCAACGCGTATACGGCTGCAATGCCCATTTAGCGGGCATTGCAGCAACACTATTTGAGTCTGAGAAAGACGAAGTCGTTCCAACGCATATATTTAAAACACAGCAGTTACACAGAGTTATGTACACCTTGAGATGTCGCTAATTCTCCACGGGTATCGCATAGTAAATCACTGACTCATCAGAGATGGGTGATATTCTGCACCATAAATTTCCAGATCAGCTCCACCAGTATGTGGCCTCCCGGATTGAAGCAACCAGCTTGAATAGATGTAATTGACGGTGTTATTCAGATTTTTAACTGCCCCTTTATGGGTAAATTTTGCATAAGTTGCAGCAGGGATTTCGATACTAACCATATCTTCAGGTAACTCATCAAGCTGACTTACGCCAACAGCGGCATAGTATTCCTACTGCTCTGTAACGAATGTTGCTGGAGTACTAGTAAATTCGCGCACTCCAATTTAGCATCGCACAGGTATAATCATTCCCCAGCCTCAATATCAGGAGCGCGCAATGGCAAGTAGGGATTTTCGTTTACACATGAATGCAAGCTATCAATATGATACTAATCAGGTGGATGAGTTGCAGGTGGCCGTGTGGAAGGACGATGACTGGGAACCTCTGGCGCTGGATATTCGCTCGCCGGGATTTTTATTGTTTATTAATGGGCTGTTTTCTTGCCAGCATTTGTACATGCGAACCAATAGCGCCGAGCGAGACATTATCCTACGCACAGCGGTAGGTGAAATGACCGTGGTGGCAGGCGAGAATTGGGACATACAGAATGTGTCTATTGATTTTACGGCAACGCTTTTTTCTGGCTCACCTACCAAAAAGGATATTGCCTATATTACGGAGCGGATGACACATTGCCCCGTATCTTCGAACTTGCCTGATAAACTGGTGATTGAGAACTCGGTTAAGTTTATTGCAAGCTGAATAAGGCTGCCAAGCCTCCAACAGACAGTTTATCCTTGTCAGTTATTCAGACAATAATGCTTTGGCATGATAAGCAATATGTTCGCCAATAAAACTGGCGATGAAATGATAGCTGTGATCATACCCTTCCTGCATTCGAATCGTTACCGGTTGACCTGCTGAGTCACAAGCTGCCTGAAAGTTTTCTGGCAATAATTGTTTTTCATCATAAAATTCATCGGCCAAACCTTGTTCAATTAAAATATCCGGTAATTTAGCGCCAGATAAAACCAAAGCAGTTGCATCGTAGGCTTCCCAGGTTTTTACATCATCACCCAGATAGGCTGTAAAACAACCTTTTCCCCAGCCACAATTTACCGGATTACAAATAGGTGAAAATGCGGAAACTGATCGATAGCTTTCGGGATTTTTCAGCGCACAAATTAATGCGCCATGCCCACCCATTGAATGTCCTGAGATAGATTTAACACCCGGCAAGAGTGGCAAGTCTGCTTCCAGTAATGTCGGTAATTCCTGAGTAATATAATCGTACATTTGATAATGTTCGGCCCAGGGTGCTTCTGTTGCATTCACATAAAATCCTGCACCTTTACCCAAATCATAACGATCAGGCTCATCTGCCACAGCATCCCCACGCGGGCTGGTATCTGGAAATATTAAAGCAATTCCATGTTCAGCAGCATATCTCTGAGCACCCGCTTTGGTACGAACATTATCATCAGTACAAGTCAGACCAGATAACCAGTAGAGTGCGGGTACATTGCCTTTTTCTGCTTGTGGTGGCAGATAAACAGAGAAAGTCATTTCGCAATGACAGGCTGTGGATTGATGGGTATAGCGATTTAAATAACCGCCAAACTCCTTGATGCTTTCGATACGTTGAATACTCATATTCACTCGGTCCTTAAAATATGATGACTGAACGAATACTTTCGCCACTGTGCATTAAATCGAAAGCTTTATTAATATCGTCCAGTGGCATGGTATGCGTAACTAAACTATCCAACTCAATCTCACCTGCCATGTAACGATCCACGTAGCCTGGTAATTCTGTACGACCTTTTACGCCACCAAATGCGGTGCCTTTCCAGGTACGGCCAACCACTAAATTAAATGGCCGCGTTTCAATAGTCTGACCGGAACCGGCAACACCGATAACGGTAGAAACGCCCCAGCCCATGTGCGTACATTCCAGTGCATCACGCATGACATGTACATTCCCAATACACTCAAAAGAATAATCCGGACCACCGTTATACGTGTCCTGCATATACTCAACAAACGAGCCATCAATGTCATTAGGATTGACAAAATCTGTCGCGCCTAATTGTTTCGCAAATTCAAATTTATCAGGATTAATATCAATGCCGATAATCCGCTCAGCACCCGCCATCACCGCACCCTGAATACACGATAAACCGATACCACCGAGACCAAAAACCGCCACGGTAGAACCCGCTTCAACTTTTGCCGTATTTAA
>CAZUAW010000143.1:0-6075 GCA_964618535.1 uncultured Thiotrichales bacterium | reverse complement strand
TGGAATCAATAGATAAGCGAGAACTCGTGTAATTCATGAAATATTCGGGTTAGGATTAATACGCCCCTTTTGAATCAGTCTCTTGTTCGCATTTTGTATTCACTGCCGTGAGCACGCCACGAAGGATTCTAGTTTCCACTTCAGAGAGCTGGCAACGGTTAAAAAGTCGCCGCATACGCGACATCAGGTGACGCGGATTGCTGGGGTCCAAAAAATTGAGATCAGACAGTGTTTGTTCAAGATGCACATAAAACCGCTCAACTTCCTCAGCTGCCGCAGGGCTTTCTCCCTGGCGTAATTCAGGCTCAGCGGATGCCAACTCTGGGTTGTCGGCAAGAAATCGCTGGCGTAACTCGTAGGCGACGATCTGTACTGCCGAAGCCAGGTTCAACGAGCTGTAATCAGCATTGACGGGGATATGAATCAAACTTCGGCAATAACCCATTTCATCATTACTCAGTCCCGAATTTTCACGTCCAAAGACACAGGCAATGGTGCCTTGCTCAACCCGTGTAACCATTTGTTCTGCCGCGCCATCAGGCGCAACAATCGGCCAGCGATTAGAACGTAATCGGGCGCTAGTGCCAAAGATATCAATGCAGCCTTCAAGCGCTTCTGGCAGGGATTCAACCACCGCAGCATTTGCCAGTACGTCACCCGCCCCCGAACTGCGAGCTGTGGCTTCAGCACTGGGATAACGGTTGGGATTCACCAGATAAAGTTGGCTTAATCCCATCGTTTTCATCGCCCGCGCAGCAGCGCCAATGTTGCCAGGATGAGACGTCTCTACAAGGACAATTCGAATATTTTCAGAATTTTTCATTGGTTAAACTCTGCGCTCCAGGAGCACCTTCAATTCCCTGATTTCTGCCTGTAACTCCAACATGGTTGGCTCTCCTGATTGCTCCAGCATTTCGTCACGCTCTTTTTGGCTTTCCTGTTCAATGACGTTGACGACGATGCCAATCACCATATTTAAAAATGCAAAGGCGGTAAGAAAGATAAAGCTCAGATAATAAGTCCAACTAAGTGGATACACTTTCATTGTCTCATACATAACATCGGTCCAATCTTCGAATGTCATCACTCGGAACAAAGTTAATAACGATACTGAAATGTCACCCCACAATTGTGGATTGATTTGATGAAATAGCGTGCTGCCAATTGCTGCGTAAATATAAAAAATGATAAACATCAGCAATACGATGTAGCCAAGTTGAGGTAATGCTCTCACCAGAGAACTTAAAAGTATGCGTAGTTCTGGAATAATTGAGATCATTCTAAGGACACGAAATATACGCAATAAACGCCCTACAATGACCATTTCTGAATTACCGACCGGGATCAGACTAATGAGTACAATCACAGTATCAAACACATTCCAGCCATTTTTCAGGAATGTGCGTTTATTTTGTTCAGTGAGAAACCGAAGCGTTAGCTCGATTACAAAGAACACAGTGACAGCGATGTCCAAAACACTGATGAGACGTTGAACGGAAGGGTCAATGTCGTAGGTTCGAGCACCAGCAAGCAATGCTGCAAAAATAATCACAGAGACGACTGTGAATTCAAAAATCCGGTTTGCTTTGAGCCTAACCAGTTTTTCTCCCCAATGTTCTAACATATTAATAGCCGTGATAAATGCGACGCAAAAGGATACGCAAGCTGCATAGAAAAATGAAGCGCCATTTAGCCCGGATATTGCATGAATTACACGAGTTCTCGCTTGTCTATTGATTCCACAAGGAATTCTTTTCACTTGCCCGTAATCACCGATACGAGACGCATGAAAACAATCCCTTGTAAAATCAATATTCTGCGCGATAATCACGTGAATTCATGCAATATCCGGGTTAGATTTTTACGCTATTGAGAACCCATTAAATTTGATCTTTCCAGTAGTTCTATCCAGTGCATAACCGGGACGTTTGATTTAGTTGCCAGGTGTTCCTGGCAGCCGATATTGGAAGTGACGATTAATTCGGGTTGGTTGGATTGCAGGTTATCCAATTTATTTTTGAGTAGCTGAGTAGAAATCTCGGGCTGTAGGAGTGAATACGTTCCGGCGGACCCACAGCAGAGATGGCGGTCGGTCACTGGAAGTAAAGTGAAGCCGCTTGCTTCAAGCATCTGCTCCACTACGCCGGTGATTTTCTGTCCGTGTTGCAAGGTGCAAGGAGGGTGAAAAACAATTGGCTGAGCGTTCGTTGCTTTGTAGTCTGACAGGTCTTCCTTGATTAATATTTCGCTAATGTCTTTACAGAGTTCAGATACCTTTTTGGCCCTGTCTGCATAGGCAGGCTCATCGGTAAAAAAATCTCCGTATTCTTTGATATGTGTGCCGCAGCCGCTGGCTGTGATGACGATAGCCTCGGCACCTTTTTCAATTTCTGGCCACCAGGCATCAATGTTATTGCGCATAAAGCGTTTGCTTTGCGGGGTATCCGCCATGTGGTGGCTGAGTGAGCCGCAGCAGCCTGCCTGGGGCATGGCACTTAGCTCGATGCCTAAATGGTCAAATATTTTAATCGCTGTTCGGTTAATACTGGGTTGTAATGCAGGTTGTACGCAGCCGTCCAATAGCAGCATTTTTCTTTTGTGCGGAGTGACTTCTGGTTGTGCCGAGCTTGCTGGTTTTGGGCTAATTTTTGATTTCAAGCTCGGCGGCATTAAAGGTCGAGCACTGCGTGCAAGCCACATCATCAACGAGAATCGCTTTTGATAGGGGAATACTTGCTTGATCGCAAAGCGTTGAAATTTATCCCATGCTGATCTGTGGTTTTGAGCCTCTATTTTCTCGCGTCCAATTTCGAGGAGTTTGTGGTATTGCACGCCTGAAGGGCAGGTCGTTTCGCAGTTGAGGCAGGTGAGGCAGCGATCCAGGTGTTGCTGGGTATTTTCGCTGGCGGTATTACCTTCTAATAGCTGCTTGATCAGATAAATTCTGCCGCGTGGGCCATCGAGTTCATCACCTTTGATTTGGTAGGTGGGGCAGGTAGCGTTGCAGAAGCCGCAATGCACGCAAGACCGGAGGATTGAATCAGCACGTTTGCCGATAGTCGTGTTTTTAAAGTCGTCTGTGAGTTGGGTTTGCATGTTTATAGCTCTTGGTAGAGCCTGCCGGGGTTGAAAATACCTTTCGGGTCAAGCGAGTGTTTAACGTTTTTGTGGAGCTGAAATAGTGCTGAATTGAGTGGCTGGAAGCGTTCCTCTTTTGCAGTATTCTCGTTTGAGCCTGCGCTGAATAGGGTTGCATGACCGCCTTGTTTGGCGACAGTTTCCCTAATTATTTCAGCTCTTAAATCGGTTTTTAACCAGCGTATTCCACCTGCCCATTCGAGTAGATAGTCACCGTCTGGTAACGATAGCGGGACAGAGGGTTTTGTGGAAATTCTCCAGATAGATTGCTCAGTTTCAAACCACGGATGCTGGTGGTTTTTAAGCTCACGCCAGAAGTCCTCGTGTTGACTGAGTTGCATCCCATCCATCGAGCGGATGGTTTTATCTACCGATTGTTCATCGCCGGAAATTCTTAAATACAAATGCTTGCCATCATACGCAGAGGCTGAAAAATTACTGGGATCACGATGCCAGAGGCGCAATTGTTGTAGTGCAGAGCCACGGTCCATTTTCCAGCGGAGTGTTTTCTCACAAGCCGGTAATGGGCGAAGTTTGAATGAGACTTCCAGCAACACGCCGAGGGTTCCCATTGCGCCAGACATAAGGCGGGAAAGGTCGTAGCCGGCGACGTTTTTCATCACTTGTCCGCCAAACTGAGGTATCTGGCCTTGTCCGTTAATAATCTTGACACCGAGCAATGCATCTCTGGCGGAGCCAGTATAAGGGCGTCTGGGACCTGATAATCCCGAAGCGACGGCACCACCGATAGTTGCTTGGCCATTAAAATTTGGCGGGTCGAAAGGAATCATCTGACCATTCTCGGCAAGCAGGTTTTCGAGTGCGACCAGTGGTGTGCCAGCGCGGACGGTAACAACGAGCTCAGTGGGTTCGTACGCGATAATGCCTTGGTGGGGCGAGAGTTCGAGTGTTTGATTAGCATCCACTGGGTTGCCGTAGAAAGCTTTGGAATCGCCACCAACAATTTTCAGTGTTTGCGCTGATTCAAGTGCGTTGAGTACGCGAGACTGAAGCACCTCGCTAATGTCGTTATCGTGCATATATTTTAAAAACGGGGTAGGTCAGGGTGCGGCAATTCACCGTTGTGAACGTGCATGGCACCAAATTCGGCGCAGCGATTCAGCGTAGGTACGGCTTTACCGGGATTGAGCAAGCCCTGTGGGTCAAAAGCTGCTTTGATGGCATGAAACTGTGTTAGCTCATTGTCTTGAAACTGGATACACATCTGGTTGATTTTCTCGATGCCGACGCCGTGCTCGCCAGTAATCGTGCCACCGACTTTGACGCTGAGTTCGAGAATATCTGCACCGAAAGCCTCTGCTTTTTCCAATTCTTCGGCAATATTCGCATCATAGAGAATCAAGGGGTGCAGGTTGCCATCTCCCGCATGAAAGACGTTGGCAACTGCAAGGCCGTACTGTTCACTGAGCTGGCTGATGGTGGTTAAAACCTCACCTAAATGTCGGCGTGGAATGGTGCCATCCATGCAGTAATAGTCAGGAGATATTCTGCCCACTGCAGGGAAGGCCGCTTTTCGACCTGCCCAGAATCTTGCACGTTCTTGTGGATTTGAGGCGGCACGGACTTCGCTCGCGTGATGAGCACTGAGGACTTCGCGAACCTTATCTGCCTGTGGTTCGACTTCGCCAGCAACACCATCTAGCTCGCACAGCAAAATGGCTTCTGCATCACGGGGGTAGCCTGCTTTGGCAAAATCTTCTGCAGCCTCGATGGCGAGTTTGTCCATCATTTCCAATCCAGCGGGGAGAACGCCTGAGCCGATAATATCGGCAACCGCATTACCTGCATTTTCCACTGAATCAAAAGCTGCGAGTAACACTTGTACTTCTGCCGGGCGGGGACGGAGCAGCACAGTAATTTCCATAACAATGCCGAGCATTCCTTCTGAACCGTTTAACAGTGCGAGCAGATCGTAACCGGGTGAGTCGAACGCTTCTGCTCCAATGGTAATTAGATCACCGTCGATGGTGAGCAATTTTAACTGGCGAACATTGTGTACGGTTAACCCATACTTGAGGCAATGGACGCCACCGGAATTCTCTGCAATGTTACCGCCGATGGAGCAGGCAATTTGAGATGAGGGGTCAGGCGCATAATAAAGGTCGTATTGCGCCACCGCTTCGGAAATCGCTAGATTGCGCACGCCGGGTTCGACAGTGGCGAGCCGGTTATCAGTATCAATATTTAGAATTTGATTGAATTTTGCCAGTCCTAGCAAGATGCCGTCTTCTAACGGAAAAGCCCCTCCAGAAAGTCCAGTGCCTGCGCCACGAGCGACAATCGGAATTTGTTGCTCACGGCAATAACGAACCACATCCTGAGTTTGTTGCAGGGTTTCCGGCAACGCTACTGCTAACGGTGTTTGCCGATACGCCGGCAGCCCGTCGCACTCATAGGGATGCAAATCTTCTTGCTCATGCAGCAGGCACTCGGGCGGCAGCAGGTTGCTGAGACCCTTGATCAGTCGGGATCGTTCTTCAGATGAACGTTGTTTAGGCTGGCGGTCTGGTAACATGAGCTTTTAAACGTGCTTTTAGTGGGATGACCTTATGGTTTTAGCATCATACTCGAACTCAACTGTGATTCGGAATAGGCGTACCAGATGCAGACATTAGCCATTGCATTAGGCGGAGCATCCGGTGCTCTGATGCGTTTCTGGGTTTCCAGCGGAGTTTATGCGGTACTTGGGCGCAGCTTCCCTTACGGTACGCTGGTAGTCAATGTATTTGGTTCGCTGTTGATGGGCTTTCTGTCGTTTTACTTGCTGGAGAGAATGAACCTGTCGCCAGAATGGCGCGCAGCGATTTTAGTTGGTTTTCTCGGCGCATTTACAACCTTTTCTACCTTCTCGATGGAGACTATTTATTTGTTAGAAAACGGAGCAGTATTGCGCGCATTTTTGAATATGATTGGCAG
>CAZUAW010000142.1:2228-6083 GCA_964618535.1 uncultured Thiotrichales bacterium | reverse complement strand
TATGCAGGCTCGCGGCTGGGAGAAGGTCACGGGGATGGAAGGTTTTTATCCTATTTCTGGTTTTACGATGATCGGTGTGGATTGGTCCACTGTGGCGCACGGTTCGCAAGGTATCGTGTTCGAAAATGAGCAGGCAGACTATCAGGCAGCTTACGATTTAATGAATCAGGAACAAAAATGATAAAACGGTTAATGATTGAAGATGGCGTTCTCGCTGTTACGCATTTTAAAGACGATGGGGAATTTCTTGAAGGTTACGGCATGATGGATGAGCCGAAAATGCGCAAACTGTCAGAATTTTGTCACGATTATTCCAGGTTGGTGCAATCTAACGCAGATCAATTATCAATGTTCACATCCATTAATGCCTGGACGCCGCCACGCGGCTGGATGGTGAAAGGGAAAAACATATCGGTTTTTTGTGTAGGAAATATCGCTTGCCTGGTGGAAGCCGAAGCTGGAAATATCAACGATATCTTTCGTCAGATGCAAGATCTCGCAAGTTACTAAAAGACTATCGAAACATTAATAAACTCAAAATAGTTTATGTAAATGACCAGAGGTTTTCTGGCCAAACGTTTAAAAAATACAATTTGTATAGACATCGTTTCAAACTACTTTGTTTCATTCAATTTATCTTATTTAGCAGAAAAAAAGCGTTTATTTGCTATAAAGTTTTAAAAAAGGCGTAATTATCCGAAAATAAGGCATATTTATATTGCAATCTTATTTTCGTTTCTTATAATGCGGACGCCCAATTTTTTAGAGTATTTTTTTATGCCAATTGTTAATGATACATCTGCTGCTAACCCAGCAAAGAAAAAAGCCGCCCGTAAAGGACGTCCACCTATGGCTGCTTCTGCAAAGAAAGCTGCCCGTAAAGGACGCCCACCTAAAGCTACTTCTGTAAAGAAAGCTGCCCGTAAAGGACGTCCACCTAAAGCTGCTTCTGTAAAGAAGGCTGCTCGTAAAGGACGTCCACCTAAAGCTGCTTCTGTAAAGAAGGCTGCACGTAAAGGTCGTCCACCCAAAGCTGCTTCTGCAAAGAAGGGCGCACGTAAAGGTCGTCCGCCTAAAGCCGCTGGAACAACACTTGGTTCTGTCCGTAAGGAAATGAAAGCGAAAGTTGCTGAGATGAAAGCGGAACTTAAAGGTGTTAAAGCTGCACTAGTCGCTGCTGAAAAGCGTGAAGCCAAGTTGGTTACTCTTTTTGCGAAAAAAGAGAAAGCCGAAGCTGAATTCGCGACAGCATGGATGAAAAAAGCAATGAAGAAAATCAACAAGCCTGCCACGCGCAAGAAACGCGCTAAAAAGCAGTAGTGTTTGATGATTGATCTAAAAAGCCCGCTGTTAGCGGGCTTTTTTTTGTCTGGGATCTTAGGAATTAGAGTTTTCTTAGCTGTTCGGTAGCTTTCCACCGGTAGCTTCCGACAGGTAGATTTTGTAAATACTGCTATTATTGAAGTATGCACTCTCAACTTCGATTTTTTTGGGTAATCTTGATTGGAATCTGCCTGATTTTTCCAGCTGCTTTGCTGGCTGAATCAAAAGTCTATTTAATTGAGGTGGATGATGCCATTGGGCCCGCTTCGCAGGATCTCATTACTCGCGGTATGTCTGCGGCTGCCAAAAACCAGTCACCGTTAATCATCATTAAACTGAACACCCCTGGTGGGCTGGATTTTTCTATGCGAAAAATCATTGCTGCCATTCTGGATTCAGAAATCCCTGTTGTTACTTATATCGCTCCTGCTGGCGCGCGAGCCGCCAGTGCTGGCACCTATATTTTATATGCCAGCCATATTGCTGCAATGGCACCCACCACGCACCTCGGTGCTGCCACACCGGTACAAATTGGAGGTATGCCTGAATTACCGAATTTGAACGGAGAAAAAGCCGCGACAGAAACCAGTGACAATCAAGCTAAAATGGAAAAGAAAATCCTCAATGATGCGGCTGCTTATATTCGTGGGTTGGCTGAGCTACATGGCCGCAATGTTGAATGGGCAGAACTTGCCGTCACACAAGCAGAAACATTAACCGCAGAGGAAGCGCTGGAAAAAGGGGTTATTGATCTGCTTGCCGTCGACATTAATCAATTGCTGGTTAACATCGATGGAAGAGAAATTAATGCGGGTAAAGTCCAGACTATTTTGACGACGCAAAATTTAGAGATTGAGCGGATACAGGCGGACTGGCGAAATCAATTGTTATCCATTATTACCGATCCTAACATTGCCTATATTTTAATGCTGATAGGGATTTACGGGTTGATTTTTGAATTTTCCAGCCCTGGTTTCGTATTACCCGGTGTGGTGGGTGCGATCTGTTTAATTCTTGCACTGTATGCATTTCAGATTTTACCTGTCAGCTACGCAGGCATGGCTTTGGTGGTTGTCGGTCTAACCTTTATCATTGCTGAGGCATTTGTCAGCAGTGCGGGTATTTTAGGTGCAGGTGGATTAATCGCTTTTGTGATTGGATCTATTATATTATTTGATGATGAACATCTGGCGGTATCGATCCCCCTGATTGGTGGGCTGGCTTTGGTCGCAGGCGGGTTTTTAGTCTGGATGGTTTCCAGTCTGTCGAGCTTACGACACCGACAGGTAGTTAGCGGCGCAGAATCCATGATCGGAAAGATGGCTTATGTGAAAGCTGGTTTTGCTAGTCACGGAAGGGTTTGGTTTAATGGTGAATCCTGGTTAGCAACTTCCAGCATTCCCGTTGTGAGCGGAGAGCAAGTCCGAGTCGTTGGTATCGATGGTTTGGTGCTGAGGGTAGAACCTTTATAATAAGTTGAAGCATACAAATTTAATCTAATAAAACTCAGGAGTATGGTTATGATGGCCTATTTAGTTCCACTAATTATTGTCGGCATTATCTTGATGTCGGCAATCCGTGTTATCCCCGAATATGAGCGCGCAGTTGTATTTTTTCTGGGACGATTCCAAACAATAAAAGGTCCGGGACTAATACTGGTAATTCCAGTACTGCAACAAATGGTACGCGTTGATTTACGTGTTATCACGATGGATATTCCTACTCAGGATGTAATTTCACGGGATAATGTAACCGTGCATGTGAGTGCAGTTTTATATTTCAAAGTGGTTAACCCTGAGCGCGCGATTATTCAAGTGGAAGACTACTACATGGCTACCAGTCAATTGGCGCAAACAACATTACGCTCAGTGTTGGGACAACACGAACTAGACGAAATGCTTTCTGAGCGAGAAAAATTAAACACCGATATCCAAGCGATACTCGATGACAGAACGGAAGCCTGGGGCATTAAAGTTACCAATGTTGAGATTAAACATATCGACCTCGATGAGTCGATGGTCAGAGCGATTGCACGTCAGGCAGAAGCAGAGCGAGAAAGACGCGCCAAGATTATTAATGCAGAAGGCGAATTGCAAGCATCGGAAAAACTCGCGGCCGCAGCCGATATTATTTCGAGAAATCCGCAAGCGCTGCAACTGCGTTATTTACAAACGCTGGCGGACATCTCTACCGAGAACTCCTCTACCGTGGTTTTCCCATTACCGATGGAGTTTCTTAAATCATTCGGTGGATTGAATAAAGACTAATGAACGCCAGTAATGATGAATTGATGGGGCAATTTATCGATTCACTGTGGCTCGAACGCGGGCTGAGTGAGAGCACGCGTGATGCTTACTATAACGATTTAAATCAACTTTCCGCCTGGTTGGTTAAGCAGGGAAAAACATTCCTTACAGCGGGGTCTGATGAGCTCAGAGCCTGTGTGCGTAGTAAAACTCAACGAGGTATTAGCGCACGTTCAATTTCACGAGCAATTTCTGCGTGGCGACGATTTTATCGCTATTTACTCAG
>CAZUAW010000142.1:0-2128 GCA_964618535.1 uncultured Thiotrichales bacterium | reverse complement strand
GAGCGTCTGGTGCCGTTGGGAGAAGAAGCGGTCGAATGGATTACTCAATACCGACGTCAGGCAAGAGCCAGTTTATTAGGTATAAAACCCGCAGTGGATGCATTATTTTTATCCCGCCGTGGAACGGGCATGACGCGACAAAATTTTTGGTATTCGATCAAGCGTTATGCCGCCACAGCGGGTATTACCAAACACCTCACTCCACATACGTTACGTCATGCTTTTGCCACGCATTTATTAAATCACGGTGCGGATTTAAGAGTGGTGCAAATGCTCTTGGGCCACAGCGATATTTCAACGACGCAAATATATACCCACGTTGCTCAGGCAAGATTACAATCCCTGCATGCTGAGCATCATCCGCGCGGGTAAAACGACACCGGTTATTTTACTCGCTTATCGAACAACCCGTGCCTGCGTAACAGCAACCCTTAGCGTTTGTAACTGCGCCTGAGTTAAGCCATTAATACCAAGATTAATTTGCTCTTTAGTACCCGCAGCAATTGTGCCGTTTAGGGGTCTTGATAATTGTTTTACTCTACCGGAACCATCTGCAACGCTAATGGCTAAAACAACTCGGCCAATTTTTCGTGGCGTTGGATTACTGACTTGCGCGACGATACCACCGGAGCTGTTCTGTGCAACTTTAACGCGCACGTACTGGGATGGGTTACTACCAATATCCATATCGACGAGTGAACCGTATGCTGATTGTCCTGCTTCGCTATCATTCTCTGCGGCCTTGGCATAATACTCTTTTGCTTTGGCAGGATTTCTTTCTGCTCTGGCAATATTGCCGAGCGAATTATAAGCATCCGCTGTGGGGAGTAAATCAAGACTTTTCTGTAGATCCTGTTTTGCTGCTGCGTTGTGCCGAAGTTTTTCATTCACTACGCCGCGTTGCACATAATAATAAAAGAAGTTTTGATTATTACTGATGGCACGGTCGTAATAGGATTTAGCCGCCTGAGTCTGATTTTGTTCTAATGCAATATCACCCAGCAGGGCGTGAAAATGTCCTTCTCGTGGCTCGATGGAAACGGATTTATTTACCAGCGAACGTGCTTTGGCAAAGTCTTTTTCAGAGAATGCTTTACGAGCGTCATCGTAGGCATCATAAGCAGGTTTTGAGCGCATTAAACGGGCTAATTGGGATTGATAACGGGTTGCACCAATATCGCCAGTTTTGGGTAGACCGGCAGCAGTTTTAATATTATTCCCAACACGTTCAGCCGAGGGTGGATGGCTGGCAAACATGCCGCTCAGCCAATCCTGATCACGACCTTCTGACAGTCGCAAAAAGGTTTTCTGTAAGTCGATTGCGCCTTGTGGGTTGTATCCCGCTTTGGACATATAATTCATGCCGTAAAAGTCTGATTCACGTTCTGCATCGCGGCCGTATTTAGTGGTGATTAATTGTGCACCAATACTGGCTCCAATCTGTGCGAGCTGGGCGTAATCTTTTCCCTGACTGGCGATGACTGCGCCAAGCATCGCGCCTTGTACCAGCATACCGCGTGACATGGAGCGAGCACCGTGACGCGCAGCCGCGTGGGTAATTTCGTGGCCCAGTACAGCGGCGAGTTCTGCTTCGCTATTTAATTCGGTTAGCAGCCCCCGATTGACAGAGATCTTGCCACCCGGAAGCGCCCAGGCATTGGGTACTGAGCTGTTGATGACTTTAAATTCATACGGCAGTTTTCGATCACTGACCTGAGCCAGACGTTGCCCGACTTCACTCACATAAGCGGTTAGACGGTGATCGACCTCGTAATCACCACCCTGAGCCTGACGTAATGGCGAATATTGCTGTTTGCCTATCTCCAGCTCCTGAGCTTCGGAGACTATGCTGAATTCTTTCTTGCCCGTTACCGGGTTTGTCGCACAGCCGCTGACCAGTGCTGTTGCCAAAAGCGTTGATATTATTAGATTTTTCATTTATTTACATTCTGTATTGAGAGATAAATAAAGCATAGCAGGTTGATTGAATTGCGCCAGTCGTAATCGTGGATATGTGACCTGGAGAGGAACGCGCAGTTTTTAGATTAAGGAAAGGTGATTAATTTTTCATTCCTTAGCCCGGATATTTCATGAATTCATGTGATGATCGCGCAGGATATTGATTTCA
>CAZUAW010000141.1:4071-6083 GCA_964618535.1 uncultured Thiotrichales bacterium | reverse complement strand
AACAATATATTAAGCGAGATTCTCATGAATTCATGCAATATCCGGGCTAAAGAATTGTTGATTTTCACGATCAGTCTTACAATACAAATATAAGCATGATAATTCAGGATAATAAGTGATGTTTGCAAAACTCAGGCAAGACATTCGCTGTGTATTTGAACGCGACCCTGCTGCGCGTAATACCTTTGAAGTTTTGACCACCTATCCCGGTGTGTGGGCGGTGATAATTCATCGGCTTTCTCACTGGCTTTGGAATGCCAAACTCAAATGGATTGCTCGTGTTATCTCAACTTTTTCACGCTGGATTACCGGTATCGAGATTCATCCTGGCGCAAAAATTGGCTGCAGCTTTTTCATTGATCACGGCATGGGTGTAGTCATAGGTGAAACCGCCGAAGTCGGCGATGATTGCACCCTTTACCATGGCGTTACGTTAGGTGGCACCAGCTGGAGCAAAGGCAAGCGCCACCCAACGTTGGGTAATGATGTCGTCGTTGGTGCAGGTGCAAAAGTACTCGGGCCAATCTTGATCAATAACGGCGCCAGAATTGGTTCTAATGCGGTGGTCGTTAAAGAGGTGCCTGCAGGTGCGACTGTGGTGGGTATTCCAGGCCATATTGTCGAATCAACTCCTTCACCAGATGATACTTCTGCCCAGATCGCCTATGCGAAAAAAATTGGCTTTGATGCCTATGGCGCAACCCAAGATCTCCCTGATCCAGTCGCAAATGCCATGCACGCGCTGGTTTCTCATATTCAGCTGATGGACGAGCGTGTCGGACAACTTTCACACGTCGTACATGACATGGGTGGTGAAGTACCGGATGAAGATTTACCTGAAATTGTAGCGGGTGATCTCGATCCATTAAACGACCAGAACTCGGTGTCCAAACCAGCACGTGACGAGCAAACACCATGAACTTAACGGCTAAAGGTCGCTATGCAGTAACGGCAATGCTCGATCTGGCGCTGCATTCAGATATCGGCACCATTCCATTGAGTGACATTGTCGAAAGACAAAGCATCTCACAATCCTATCTTGAACAGCTTTTTTCCAAACTGCGTAAAGCCAACCTCGTTAATAGCACCCGTGGCCCGGGTGGAGGCTATACCCTGACCCGTCCAGCGACTCAAATCTCAGTCGCCGATATTATTGATGCCGTGGATGTCGTTACGGATTATCGCCACTGCGAGGAAACCCTCACCCCAGCTGCCGATAGTCCCTGCCTTGCCAGTGATCTATGGTGCAAACTCAGCGATGAAATTCGAGACTTTCTCTCGCGCACGTCGCTTTGGGATTTGATGCAACGCGAAGCCATTCAGGCGGTTGCGTTACGACAAAATCAACATCAGGCAGAAAAAATACAGTTTTATCGACTCAACTGATCTACTATTAAGGGCCTCTCTAAAAATAGAAGTTCATGGTTTTTCTCAGGTATGCTTACATTTTTAGAGACTCCCTTAAAATTACGTTAAAACTCTCTGGAGACAATCATGGTACATAACGTAGGTAACACAGATCGAATCATTCGTTTCATTGCCGGTCTGGTCATTATGGTCATCGGCTTAATGAACCATAGCTGGTGGGGTCTGTTAGGACTCATTCCTATTGCTACAGGGTTATTCAGAAGCTGTCCGGCTTATTCGATGTTGGGTAAAAACACCTGTAGCACTGAAGAATCCGTATCATCGTAAAGAAACGTCACAACGGCAGTAGCTGTGATATTCTTGGCGCCTGAGGACTGTTTTACCTACCACTAAAACAGCACTACTTGGGGCTAAGCTAACAACCTATGTTCAAACGCATTTTAACTGCCATTTTTCCACCCGTAGCTGTCTGTCGATACGGCTGTATCAATAGCTGTACGCTACCGATTACCGGTTTTTGGATCGGTGGGCTGGTTTTACTCGGATATTTCCTGTTTGGCGGACACCGTATTGCCAATGAATTGATCAAATACGGTAGTCTGGCAGGCGGTCTGGGGCTACTGGCAATTGCTTTTATTTGGGCA
>CAZUAW010000141.1:0-3971 GCA_964618535.1 uncultured Thiotrichales bacterium | reverse complement strand
AGCCATGTGCCGCCCGATACCCCGCGCCAACACCGGCAGCGTCACTTCAACCGATGACGATCCATTGGAAAGTGGAAAAAGCCAGAAACCTTTAATCGGATACCCCTCCTATGTCTGGTAAAGTTTTTATTCAAACGCACGGTTGTCAGATGAACGAATATGATTCATCTAAGATGCTGGATGTATTGCGCTCTGACTTGAACATGCAGGTCACAAACTCAGAGGAAGAGGCAGATCTACTACTGCTCAATACTTGCTCGATTCGAGAAAAAGCTCAAGAAAAGGTATTTTCTCAGCTGGGCCGCTGGCGTAAATTAAAATTAAAAAATCCCGAATTAATGATAGGTGTCGGTGGTTGTGTGGCTAGTCAGGAAGGCGAAGCACTCAAGCAACGTGCACCTTATGTGGATGTCGTTTTTGGTCCGCAAACGCTGCACCGACTGCCAGACATGGTGCGCAATGTAAAATCCAAAAATGGTGCCGTCATCGATATCTCATTTCCTGAGATTGAAAAATTTGACCACCTACCTAAACCACAATCAGACGGTGTTTCGGCCTTTGTCTCTGTGATGGAAGGATGCAGCAAATATTGCAGCTTTTGCGTTGTTCCTTATACCCGTGGTGAAGAATTCAGTCGTCCGTTTGATGATGTTATTGCAGAAGTCGCTGCGCTGGCTGAGCAAGGGGTTCGCGAGGTCAATTTACTGGGTCAGAATGTGAATGCCTATCGCGGGGAAATGCACGATGGCGAAATAGCCGATCTAGCATTACTGATTCACTACGTTGCCGCGATTGATGGTATCGACAGAATTCGCTTTACTACCTCACACCCAGTTGAGTTTTCTGACTCGTTGATCGAAGCCTTTGCCAATGTCCCAGAACTGGTTAACCACTTGCACTTACCTGTGCAAAGTGGCGCTGACCGTATTCTGGCGTTGATGAAACGCGGCCACACGGCACTGGAATACAAATCAAAAATACGTCGCTTGCGTGAAGCTCGCCCAGGAATCAGTTTATCCTCCGACTTTATTATTGGCTTTCCTGGCGAAACGGAAGAAGACTTTGAACAAACCATGAAGTTAATCGAAACACTGGGCTTTGATCATTCCTTCAGCTTTATCTACAGCGCCAGGCCGGGAACACCTGCGGCATCGCTACCTGATGATGTGCCGCTCGAAACTAAAAAAGCCCGTCTTAAAAAGCTACAAACAAGAATTACCGAGATGGCCAGCGTCATCAGTCAATCAATGCTGGGTTCTACTCAGACCGTGTTAGTCGAACGACCTTCGCGCCAGGACTCCAGCGTCATGGCAGGTAGAACGGAAAACAACCGCGTCGTGAATTTCGCCGCAGATGCCAGCCTGATCGGTGAATTTGTCGACGTATTAATCACAGAAGCCTTGCCCAACTCTCTACGGGGAACCTTAGTTTCTCATCCTGACCAACTCCAGAAGACCGGCTAAAACCCTTTGGCTTCCGAATCTATTTCATTCTCGCTTGAGTCCGAAAACAACCAGCAACTCGCTAATCTAAGCGGCCAGTTTGACGAGCACTTGACTCAAATCGAGCGTCGGCTGGGTGTGGAAATCAATCATCGCGGGCCACGTTTCAATGTTATCGGATCCGATGTATCTGTGCTTGCAACCAAGCGTATCATCGACGATCTCTATCGGTGCGCAGCTGACGAACAACTGACACCAGCAAAAATACACTTGTTCCTGCAAGAATCGGGTGTCGATGATGTGCTCGAAGAAAAAGACAAAACCGATGCCATTACAATCAAAACCAAGCGAGGCGTTGTCAGATCTAGAGGCACGCATCAAAATGAATACCTCCACAGCATCCAGTCACATGATCTGACTTTTGGTATCGGTCCAGCCGGAACCGGTAAAACCTATCTGGCCGTTGCCAGCGCGGTAGAAGCTTTGGAAACCGAACGAGTGCGACGCATTATGCTGGTTCGGCCTGCCGTTGAAGCGGGAGAACGACTTGGATTTTTACCCGGTGATCTGGCGCAAAAAATCGACCCTTATCTGCGCCCGATGTACGACGCACTTTACGAAATGCTTGGTTTTGAGAAAGTCCACAAGCTGCTGGAACGTAATGTCATTGAAATTGCGCCGCTAGCCTATATGCGTGGCCGCACCTTGAATGAATCTTTCGTGATTCTGGATGAAGCGCAGAACACCACCGCAGAACAAATGAAGATGTTCCTCACCCGCATCGGTTTTGGCTCCACCGCGGTAGTCACCGGTGATGTGACACAAATTGATCTACCTCGAGGACAGGCTTCTGGTCTGAATGAAGTGATTAAAATTTTGCATCAAATCGATGGCATCAGCTTCAATTTTTTCACTGCTCGTGATGTCGTACGGCATCCATTAGTGAAAAAAATTGTCGAAGCCTATGACCGCAATTAGTCAGGGGCTCATCGCTGAGGTTCAGATTGCGACCGGTGAGAAAGACCTACCCTCTGCTGAAAAAATTCAACACTGGCTGACCACAGCTTTTCCTGATTTAGAGAACAAACTGGTGCTGATACGCTTTGTTGACGAATCAGAGAGTGCTGAATTAAATCTAAATTACCGTCGCAAACACGGCCCGACCAATATTCTCTCATTCCCGCTAGAATTACCCGATTCCGTGCCCAATGATCAATTAGGTGATCTAGTCATTTGCACGACGGTTACTAATAAAGAAGCAGCGCAGCAGCAAAAAACAACCACAGACCACTACTGCCACCTGCTCATTCACGGTGTACTACATCTAATGGGCTATGATCATCTCGATAATCAGCAAGCAGAAAAAATGGAGGGACTTGAAATCAAACTACTAAAACGGTTGGGGATTTCCAATCCTTACATTTGCTGAATCAAGTACTTATCCCAATTCTGAGACCATTGGCACCTGTTACGTTCAAGCTTCACTTGTCATTCTGATTGCAACTCTGTATTTTTAACCTTTATCTCAACGAATCCCTTAATGCACGATGACCACCCTCCGGGTTCTAATCAACTAAGCTGGTTAGAACGACTGGGTAAATCTCTCTCTGGCGAACCCGCCAACCGCGATCAGCTGATAGAAACCCTACGCAGCGCAGAACAACGCGAGATTCTCGATAGCACAGCCCTGAGCATGATCGAAGGCGCCTTACAGGTTGCCGATATGCAGGCGCGAGACATCATGATTCCACGCTCGCAGATGGAAACCATCACCGATCAATCTTCTCTGGAAGAAATGATGGATATCATTACAAAATCTGGGCATTCACGTTTCCCTGTGATCTCGGATAAAAAAGATACCGTCATGGGCATTCTTCTGGCAAAAGATCTACTGCGATACTTAAAACCGTCCGAGACCGCCAAGTTTGTGCTGGAGGACGTGTTAAGAACACCCGTGATCGTCCCACAAAGCAAACGGCTTAACGTGTTGCTAAATGATTTTCGTAACACCCGCAATCACATGGCTATTATTGTCGATGAATATAGCGATGTGGCAGGCCTGGTAACTATCGAAGACGTGCTGGAACAAATTGTTGGTGAGATTGATGACGAATTTGATATTGAAGAAGTAGACAACGCCATTCTGAATAAAGGCGACAATGTTTACGCAATCAAGGCACTAACACCTCTAGAAGATTTCAATGCCTATTTCAAGGCAGATTTGAATGCTGATCTGGATACTATCGGTGGACTGATCGCCAAGCAACTCGGACGTATGCCTAAAGCGGGTGAAAGCGTCAATATTCAGGGCTATCAATTCACTATTCGCAAGGCAGATTCCAGACGAGTCCATTTACTGGAAATGGTGGCAGATTCACCATCAGCGGCGACGGGTTAGGCCTAAACTCCGCCACTTCCCCCGTAAGTTTTAAAACCTTAGCTCTGCTCTGAATGGCGCTTACTTAAGAAATCTGTCTTTAGCCCGGATATTGCATGAATTCATGAGAATCTCGCTTAATATATTGTTTT
>CAZUAW010000140.1:1240-6162 GCA_964618535.1 uncultured Thiotrichales bacterium | reverse complement strand
CTAAAGCTTAGCTATACTTACAAAATTAACCACTCACTCAGGAGTCCAATGATGCGCTTCACTCTGCAATCTATATTGATCCTCGCTATGCTCAGCCTATCCGGCTGTGGCTACAATAATCTGCAAACCACGGATGAATCTATAAAAACGACTTGGGCAGAGGTTTTGAATCAGTACCAGCGTCGCGCCGATTTGATCCCCAACCTGGTCAATACCGTCAAAGGATATGCCTCTCATGAAAAGGAGGTTCTCACCGAAGTTACCAATGCACGTGCCAAAGTCGGGGCGATGCAGGCAACACCAGAACTCGTCAACGATGAGGTCGCGTTTAAAAAATTCATGCAGGCGCAAAGCAAGATGAGTTCCGCTTTGTCCCGTTTGTTATTGGTTGCAGAAAATTATCCGCAGTTAAAGGCAGATGGCGTGTTTAGAGATTTACAGGCGCAGCTGGAAGGCACCGAAAACCGTATCTCTGTCGCGCGCAATCGCTATATTCAGGCGATTCAGAGCTACAATGTCACGGTACGAAAATTCCCCTCTAACCTCACAGCAATGATGTTTGGCTTTAAAACCAAACCGAGCTTTAGCGTTGAAAATGAAGCAGAGATTTCCAAACCACCCAGCGTCGATTTTAACCAGCCTGCTACCGCAAAATAAGCGACTATAACTCGTGATACTCAGGCAACTATTACTGTTGGCGATGCTTTTTATCGCTTTACCCAGCTGGGCAGAGGTATCGGTACCGACGCTTAGCCGACCAGTGACCGATTTAACCGGAACGCTTTCGGCTGCCGAGATTTCCGCTATCGAAGCTCAAATTCAGCAGCTTGAGGCAACCAAAGGCAGCCAAATTGCGGTATTGATTGTAGCCACGACAATGCCTGAGGTGATCGAGCAATACGCGATTAGAGTCGTTGATCAATGGAAGCTTGGTCGCGAAGGTATCGACGATGGCGTGTTGTTGCTGGTTGCCAAAGATGATCGCAAACTTAGAATCGAAGTCGGTTACGGATTAGAGGGTGTGATTCCGGATGCAATTGCAAAAAGAGTGATTGCTGAAACCATCACACCAAAATTTAAACAGCAACAATTTGCAGATGGCATTTCAGCAGGGGTAGGGCAGTTAGCCAAATTAATTGATGGTGAGCCATTACCACCATCCAGCAAGCGACGGCAACAGTCGGCTGAATCTTTTGACAGTTACATTCCGATGATTTTTTTCACGTTGGTTTTTCTAGGCCCAGTTATGCGCTCCATATTTGGCCGAATTCTAGGGGCTGTAGCGACCGGTGGACTGGCAGGTTTTGGCTTTTGGGCAATTACGGCGGCATTATTTGGCAGTTCGCTCGTAGGCATCATTGTTTTTTTACTGGTTCTATTATTTAGCGGTGGTGGACGCAGCAGTTTCCCGGGTGGCCCGCGTGGTGGCTACGGCGGTGGTTTTGGCGGTAGCTGGCCAAGCGGCGGTGGCGGTTTTGGAGGCGGCGGCTGGTCTGGCGGCGGTGGTGGATTTGGTGGCGGTGGCGCGTCGGGAGGCTGGTAATGTCGATAGGAAGAATTTTAAAACATTTGCTTTATCCCCCGTGGCTGGTGAAACGCTATTTCCCGCCAGATTCGCTGGCGAAAATTGAAGCTGCAATTAAAGCCTCAGAAACGCTGCACAGTGGTGAAATCCGCTTTGCAGTGGAATCAGCGCTCGATTGGCGCGCATTGTTTAGTGAAGAGCCTTGCCGCGAGCGCGGTATTGAGGTGTTTTCCGAGTTACAAATATGGGATACCGAGCAAAATAACGGCGTGTTGATTTACTTGCTATTGGCCGATCACGGAGTCGAAGTTGTTGCTGATAGAGGCATTAACCAGGTAGTTGAACAATCTGAATGGCAGCGCATTTGCCACTTGATGGAGCAGGCTTTTCATCGAGGTGACTATCATCAAGGTGTTATTGCCGGCATTCGAGAAATCGAAAAGCATTTGATCTCGCATTTTCCACCAACCAGTGATGATATGAATGAGCTTTCTAACAAGCCGGTGATCTTGAAATAATCGCACCCATTAAAAAAGCGGGCTTAAAGCCCGCTTTGTCTTTCACTTCTTAACGATCAATCGAGTTTTTTTATTTGAGAATAAACTCAACTCTTCTGTTGATCGCTCGGCCATCCCGCGTATCGTTGGTCGCTCTAGGCTGTGATTCCCCTTTGCCTGCATAGCGCAATCGGTTGGCTTTCACACCCTTACTGACCAGATAACGAGCCACGGTTTTAGCGCGTCGAATCGAAAGATCCTTATTAAACGCTGTGCCACCCTGATTATCGGTATGACCCACAATGATCACGTTAACGCTTGGAAAACGATTCATTTCCATTGCCGCATTATCCAGGATCACCGTTGCTTTCTCTGTGAGGCGATCTGAATTAGTGTGGAAGTTAACACCTTCAATGACACCCGAAAAGCTGACTTTCTTGGGTGTTGCTTTTAGCGAGCAGCCATTCTCATCAACACGGGTATTGGCAGGAGTCTCGGGGCATTTATCGGCCTCATTCACGATCCCATCACGGTCACGATCTATGACACAACCAATGTCGTTAACATGCGCACCTTGCGGCGAGTTTGGGCAGATATCGGCAGCGTTTAAAACACCGTCATTGTCCGTATCGTTGTTGACTGCTGCTCGAACGGGTGCAACCGGTGCCGGAGTTGGTTTTTGCTCAACCACTTCTGGTACAGGTACTTCCTCGATCTCATCAACATTGCCAAAGCGTTTGAGCAGTGCCAATGACAACATTTGCGCATCTTCCTCATAGGAGGTGTACTCAGCTCTTGCAGCTATGCCATTTTTCCAGCCGTATTCTGCGCCAACGCCCAAGGTTAGATGGATGTCTTCAACACGCTCATATTTCACCTGCGCATCATTCTCCATACCGCCAACACCGACTCTGCCATACAGGGACATGCCTTCGCGACGAAACTTACCTTCGTCATCATAGCCACTGGCATAGTCTGAGCCTTTGCGACTATTGAGCAGGTAACCAACGGCGCTTATACCGTAGACTTGATAACCTACATCACCGGCAGATTCGCCATTGATTTTACCGACTGCTGCGCCACCAAGATCAGCATAGTAGCCCTCCAACGATAAACTGCGGCTGACATCAACACCGACAAAGACCTGGCCACCGGCACTGGTGTCATCATCAACGCGGTAGCAAGGGCAAACAGCTTCTGGCTCCAGTTGGGTGATGCCAGCACCAGCACCCAAATAGATGCGGCTGTCAAAGTTACGTTCTGCGGGAGAGTTCTCTGCTTGAGCAGCAAACGATGCAGACATCAATACTGCCACGCTGGCGGCACTGCGAAGCACGGTCTTGTGCTTTGTCATGCTACGACGACGCCTAAACATTGCTGCGCCACCCAGTAAACCGAGCATGCCGAGGCCAAAGCTACCGCCACCGTTGCCTTCAAGGCCAGTACGGAACGCGGCGTTATCACCACAGTTGCAAACTTCCTGGAAGTCGGCAACACCGTTGCCATCGGCATCTTTTAGACCATTGGCTGCGAGTACCGCCTGTACGTTGTCGTCCAGACCATCGCCATCAGCATCAACGAATCCGTCTACCTTACCGTCTTTGTCAGCATCAGAAAGACCGGCTTCCATGATGTCCAGCATGCCATCGTTATCGCTGTCGAGATCCAGATAATCCGAGGCTCCGTCTGCATCTGTATCAGGCACTGGCAAAGCTGTTCCAGCCGTTGCGGTATTGAGTGGATCATCCATACCGTCACCATTGGTGTCAGTGAAGTTATCCACCTTGCCGTCGAAATCAGCATCTACGCCACCGGCTTCGATCAGGTCGGTGATGCCATCATTGTCACTGTCCAGGTCAAGATAATCAGGGTGGCTGTCGCCATCTGTATCAGGAACTGGGAGTGGTGATGCAGCGATATTATCGTCATAGCCATCATTGTTGGCATCGACAAAATTATCCACTTTACCGTTACCATCAGCGTCTGTACCACCTGCTTCTATGATGTCTGCGATGCCATCATTATCGCTATCAAGATCACGGAAATCAGCGATTAAATCACCATCAGTATCCGGTACTGGAAGCGGTGCATCAGTCAGTGGGTCATGACGACCATCACGATCAGCGTCAACAAAGTTGTCTACTCGACCATCTTTATCGGTATCGACTCCACCGGCTTCGGTGATATCTGTGAGACCATCGTTGTCGCTGTCGAGATCACGGAAATCGCGAATGCCATCATTGTCGGTATCCGGTACTGGCAATGGATTGGTGCGTAGATTATCGTCGTAGCCATCGTTATTGGCATCGACAAAACCATCGACTTCACCATCGTTATTGGTATCGACTCCACCGGCTTCTATGATGTCGGTGATGCCGTCATTGTCGCTATCAAGATCGCGGTAATCAGCAATTGAATCACCATCGGTATCTACCGGTGAGTTGGTAGAAGCCTGACCTGTGTCTGCTTCGCCATCACCATCCGCATCGACCAAACCAGCTTCGATGACATCCAGAATGCCGTCGTTGTCTGAATCCAGGTCAAGGAAATCCTTGTGCGTATCGCCATCAGTATCCACGGGTGAAGTCACGGAGCCATCCCCTGCATAGTCTGGCGTACCTGATTCAGGATTGGTTTCGATATTGTCCGCAAGACCGTTATCGCCAAATGCTTGAGTGCTGTCAATCTCGCCATCATTGTTGCTGTCCAGCGCGGTTTGAGCGGCTTCGTTCAGACCAGATTCTTCCAGGTCATTGATGCCATCGCCGTCTGCGTCCAGATCTTTGCTGTTGATGTTGCCATCACCGTCAAAGTCTAAGTTACCTTCAACAGTATCAAGGATGCCGTCGTTATCATCGTCGATATCAACGCTGTCGGGAATACCATCCTGATCAAAGTCA
>CAZUAW010000140.1:0-1140 GCA_964618535.1 uncultured Thiotrichales bacterium | reverse complement strand
CAATGGTTTTCTGTGTGGCAATGGTGAAATAGCCAGCAGTTCCACCATAGAGATCGGCTTCGTCACCACTGACAGCATTACCGGTATTAGAAGGGAATGTTGCTGGATCAGCATTAGCATTAGTAACATCATCAGCAAAGTACGAGAAGCCGTAGTAAGTTGTGCCCGCAGGCACTCCTAAGTCTGAGAGAGACACAAAAGCCATTCCCAATTTCTCTGTTGCGGCACCTGATTTTTCCGGATATCCAGGGTTGGCATCGGTATTGGTGAGGAAGTCATTCTGGGTCTGAATGTTGGTCATACCGTACTCAATACCACCATTGTCAGTTACTCGGATCAGAGCACCGAACTGTGTTGGATTACCAGCGTCATCAACGGCTAAAATGGCGGCAATCTTGATGGGATTATTTCCTGATTTTTCAGTGACAATATGTCCAGATGTCTGTAGACCTGCAACAGCGTTAGGCGCGTCAATACCATTAGTGAAAATAAAATCCGCTCGCTCAATATTTTTTGCATGTGCGCCAAAATTGGAGAATAGATCCAATGCGCCTCTATTGATTACCCGACCGGATAATAGGCTCTCCAGATCGCAGCTATTACCACCGGCAAGAAGTGGATAGGAGGCTTTATAGTTGAACTCTGAGCCAGTGGTTTCAACAAACACACTGCATAGCTGATCGTGATTCGCGTTGGGGTTATTGACTCGAACGAGCTTGACGCTATCAGCAACCGAATCGTAGCTATAAGTATTACCATCGAATTCGAAGCCTTCAATCAGTAGATTATTACCGAGACCCCATTTATATTCAGTTGCATCGGTGGGGCCAGTGTAGGGAGTTGCTGTTGCTGCTTCTACTGAGGTGTGGATTACAGTAACCGGACCACCTGCAAATGATGCGCTGCTCGCCGTCGCCAGTGCGACCGCGATAGCTAAGCTTGATTTACGCAGCTTATGTATGTTGTTCATTCTTGCTCCTGTTTATTGTTGTTTTTATGGGAGTTGAAAATTAGCTTTACCAAACGATAAGCAAAGGATTCCCTTAGTCGCGGTATCGGCTGGTATGGGGATTCGCAAATCACTTAAATGTCTGAATCGCACAAAGAGTGAATTCGCTCAGGTATTTTTGTCTCTATTAA
>CAZUAW010000139.1:0-6181 GCA_964618535.1 uncultured Thiotrichales bacterium | reverse complement strand
GAAATCAATATCCTGCGCGATCATCACATGAATTCATGAAATATCCGGGCTAGCACTAACGCTGCAAAATATTTTTTGTCTGGGTCAGCAGCGGCAATTGCGGCATCTCGGTCTTCATAAACAGTAATACAGTTTGCTGAAAACCTTTTTCTATTTCGTTTTGGCACATACACAACTGCAAACTGTTCTTGCGATACTTTAGTGAGAGGGTCGGGTGGTACCATGCCTTTCATTGAGCGCACTCCGCCGTTTTTTGCCTGAACTCACACAGATCGCAAATAATGCATTCCCCACATTTTGGTGTTCTGGCTACACAGACGTAACGTCCATGTAAAATCAGCCAGTGATGTGCATCTACCATAAATTCTTCAGGAATAAATTTAACCAGTCTTTTTTCGACTTCCAAAACATTTTTTCCAGGGGCAATTTTAGTTCGATTGGATATTCTAAAAATATGCGTATCAACCGCCATGGTCGGATGGCCAAAAGCGGTATTTAAAACCACATTCGCTGTTTTTCTGCCAACACCAGGTAATGCTTCGAGCGCTTCTCTATCATCTGGAATTTCACTTTGATGCAGGTCAATTAACTGCTGGCAGGTTTTAATCACGTTTTTTGCTTTGGTGTTAAACAGACCAATGGTTTTAATATAGTTTTTTAAACCCGCTTCACCAAGATCAAATATTGCTTGAGGCGTTGGGTATTTTTCAAACAAGGGCCCAGTGGCTTTATTAACGCCAACGTCTGTGGCTTGCGCGGATAAAATGACAGCGATGAGTAGTTCAAATGGAGATTTATAATTGAGCTCGGTGGTTGGGTTTGGATTGGCATTGCGCCAGCGCGTAAATATCTCCTGCCTTTTCCCTTTATTCATACGCTATCGAGTGCAGGGCTATTCTCAGGTGCAGGCGTGGTAGCGGCACGCTTTTTTAGATTTTCATCGATTAAGTTTTTCAACACAATCATGAGCCCGAGTGCAAAAAAAGCACCTGGCGGTAAAATAGCTAATAAGAATCCTGGATAATCTTCAGACAGATTTATTTGCCAGTTAGCAGCGGAAGACCCAAAAATTAATTGAGCCTGAGAAAATAGTGTACCTTGGCCGATAAGTTCTCTGATTGAGCCTAATACCACCAGCAACGCCAGAAATCCAAGACCCATTGCAAACCCATCGGCAGCGGCTTTGGGTAAGGTGTTTTTTGAAGCAAAGGCTTCGGCTCTAGCAATAATGACGCAATTGGTGACAATTAAAGGAATAAAAATGCCGAGTATTCCATGCAGCTCATGGAAGAAGGCATTGAGGAGTAAATCAATGGCGGTCACTGTCGAGGCAATCACCAGCACGAATACGGGAATTCTAACTTCCGGGCGAATAAAGTTTCTGATTAGCGAAACAATCGAGTTACTAATCACAAGCGTTAGCAGGCTGGCAATGCCAAGCCCAAACCCATTCACTGTGGTGGCTGTTACCGCCAGTAATGGGCACAGGCCGAGCAGTTGAACCAGTCCGGCATTACTGTTCCAGAGACCATTTTTAAATATTTCAGAATAGCTCATTGTTTTGTTTCCTGAACTTCGATTGTGCTCACTGGAAGCGGCGTAAGGTCAAACAGCGCCTGACGATGTGCTTCAAAGTATATCAGGCTATCGCGCACTGCTTGGGTCACGGCGCGGGGTGAGATGGTAGCGCCGGTAAACTGATCAAATGCTCCGCCATCTTTTTTAACCTTCCATAAGTCTTTCTCAGGATTGTGTAACGACTTCCCATTAAAACTTAAAATCCACTTATCTTTCCTCAGTTCTATTTTATCGCCTAATCCCGGGGTTTCCTTGTGTTTGAGCACGCGGACACCGTTGAGCGTGCCATCGCTGAGGATACCAACGAGTAGTTTTATTGGGCCGCTATAACCAGAAGGTGCAGTTGTTTGCATGATGACAGCGACAGATTTGCCTGCTAACCGTGCGCGGTACACGGTGGTTGGATACCGATCTGTGATTGCGCCTGCTGGCAAGGTTAACGTGTCATGGAGCAAGTCATTGTCATAGAGCTGCCGCGGCATAATTTCGTTAATTTGTTTAAGTCTTGCGGCAATTTCATTGGCTTTGATGCGGTCGCGGGTGAGCCAGTCAGTAGAAGAGACAATGGCGGTGCCAATCACCGCGAAGATTGTCAGCGCAACTGCGGAGATGAGTATATTTTTATCGAAGAGCAGCGGCTTGTTCACGATATTATTCCTTTGAGTGACCAAAGACTTTGGGTTGTGTGTAGTGATCAATCAAAGGCGTCGCCATGTTCATTAGCAAGATGGCAAAAGCGATGGCATCAGGGTATCCACCCCAAGTACGAATGATGAAGGTGAGCAAACCGACACCAGCGGCAAAGATGATTCTACCTTTTGGCGTGGTACTGCCAGAGACAGGGTCGGTGGCGATAAAAAATGCACCTAGCATCGCGCCGCCGCTAAAGATATGGAACACGGGAGATGCAAAGTGATCTGGATTGGAAAGGTAAAATAGTCCTGCTGGAATTCCCAGTGCCAGTAACAGTGTCAATGGCGTTTGCCAGGGGATAATGCGTTTATAGACCAGCCAGAACCCACCTAATGCAAACCAGTTAGCAACCCACTCCCAGCCGAGTCCACCCATACTGCTAAAGATAGGATTGAGCTGAATTTCGCTTATGGTTTGGTGCTGGATAAGCTGGGTTTTAATGCTGTCCAGCGGTGTCGCCATGGTTAGAGTATCCCAGCTCGTACCCGCCGCCAGCTTACCGTTAAAAATGATGTTGAAGGTGTCGATTAACCCGGGCGGTGTTTCTGCCAGTGATGTCGGTGCAATCCACGCAGTCATGGATGCCGGGAATGAGATCAGTAATACCACGTAGCCGACCATTGCCGGATTAAAAGGGTTATGACCCAATCCGCCGTAAAGATGTTTGGCAACAACAATGGCAAAGAAGATGCCGGTTAACGTCAGCCACCACGGCGCGAGCTGGGGCAGTGAGAGTGCCAGCAGCCAGGCGGTGACGATGGCGCTATAGTCGCGTAACAATGGCAGCGGGTCTCGACCACGTATGAACGCCACCAAAGATTCCAGTGCAACGGCGAATAATACCGCAAGCATCACGTTGATCAGTACGCCCCAGCCAAAATACCAGGTGGCAGCCAATGTTCCGGGAATCAGCGCATACAGCACTTGACGCATCATTCTGGCAACGTCGTTGGTGGGTTCCAGATACGGGGAACTGGTGGTGGTTTTGAATTCCACTAGGGACTGCCTTCTGAGTTATTGGCTTGATCAGCTTCGGACGCGAGTTTTCTACGCGCGTCTGCCTCATCTATTTGCCGTTTTTGTTCGGCGGTAAGATTGCTGGTGTTGGCAGGTGCTGAGTCGCGTGCTTCTTGTTTGGCTTTGGCTTTGGCGCGTGCCAGTGCTGCCTGAATCGCTTTTTTCTTGGGGTCTTCTTTGCTGTCGTTTTTGGCTTTGAGCGCCGCGCGTTTTTTTGCCAGACGTTCGGCTTTTTCGCGTTTTTTACGTTCCAGCCGAGCTTCCCGAAACTCAAAGCGGTCGCGGGCAATATTGGATTTTAGTGCTTGCTTTTCTTCCAGCCAAATCTCTGTTTTTGCATGTCGATAATATTGCACCAAAGGAATATGGCTGGGGCAAACGTAATCGCAGCACCCGCATTCGATACAATCAAAGAGATTGTATTCCTGAATTTTGTCGTAATCTCCGGCACGGGCAAACCAATGAAGCTGTTGCGGCAATAGCTGTGCAGGGCAGACATCCGCACATTGACCACAGCGAATACAAGGCATTGACTGCGTTGGTTGCTTGATCTCGTGTTGCGCCGCGATCAGCAGGCAGTTGGTGGCTTTAATCACGGGCATGTCATCGTGGCTGAGTGAAATACCCATCATTGGCCCACCCATGATGAGATGATTGGCCGCTTCTGTGTAGCCACCCGCGAGCGCGATAACTTCGGGGAACAGAGTGCCAAGACGTACTCGGATATTTTGTGGCTGGGCGATGCCACCGCCAGCCACAGTGACGACCCGATCAATCAAAGGCTCCCCTTTGACAATCGCATTGTGAATGGCTAAAACGCTGCCAACATTGTGGCAAGTGATGCCAAGATTGGCGGGTAACCCTTTGCTTGGAACTTCCTGATCTGTGAGGACTTTAATCAGCTGCCTTTCACCACCGGTTGGGTAGATCGAGGGGACTGCAATTATTTCAACATTGGTGGCGTCAGACTCCTCCAGGATTTGCTGCATAATCGCGATTGCCAACGGTTTGTTGTCTTCAATGCCGACTAGCACGCGTTCTGGTTCGAGCATGTGCTGGATGATCTGAATACCGGAAATAATTTCGGCCGCGTGCTCCTGCATTAATACATCATCGCAGGTAATAAAGGGTTCGCATTCAGCGCCGTTAATGATAACCGTGTGGATGTGGCCGATTGCGCCGGGGTTGAGTTTGACCGAGGTGGGGAAAGCAGCGCCGCCAAGTCCGACGATGCCCGCATCGCGTAACAGATTGCGTAATTGCAACGCATCAAGGCTACGGTAGTCAGCGATTTTTTCGGGGCGTTCAGATGCCCACTGGTCTTTTCCGTCAGATTCAATTTCGATACAGAGCGTCTTCAAGCCAGAGGGATGCGGTGCGTGGCGATTTTCTATTGCCGTGACTGTGCCCGAAATGCTGGCGTGAACCGGTGCGCTGATATAGCCCTCAGCCGCCGCAATCTTCTGACCCTTGCCAACCTGTTCACCCACTTTGACCAACACATCGGCCGCTTGGCCAATATGCTGTCTGACGGGGATCACCACTTTATCCGGCGCGGGAGCGTCAGCAATGGTGGTGCGAATCGAAAGCGCTTTATGGCTGGGTAATTTCAGACCGCCGTGGAAAGTGCCAAGCATCAGGACTTCACCTCAAGGAATGGAATGCTGGCAGGTGACGGCCAAACCCAATCGTCGATACCATGCTGTAGTGGTTCCATAACGATGCAATCGACAGGGCAGACTGGAACACATAGCTCGCAGCCGGTACATTCTTTTTCGATGACCACGTGCATTTGCTTGGCAGCGCCAAGAATCGCGTCAACCGGACAGGCTTGAATACATTTTGTACAGCCAATGCACCATTCTTCGATGATGATTGCAACGGTGGGCGCTTCTTTATACTCACCGAGCTCCTCATCAAGTGGTTTGACATCCACACCGAGCAGATCAGATAAATTTTGAATGGTCGATTCACCACCGGGAGGGCAGCGATTAATATCCGCTTCACCTGTTGCCATCGCCTCTGCATAAGGGCGGCAACCAGGAAATCCACATTGGCCACATTGGGTTTGTGGCAGCAGCGAGTCAATTTGATCGCTGATAGGGTTGCCTTCGACCTTAAAGCGAATCGCGGCATAGCCCAGAATTAATCCAAATAATCCGGATAAAATGCCAATCGTCAGGATTGCAGCAATCATGGGCGGCTAAACTTTAACCAGTCCGGTAAATCCCATGAACGCCAGCGACATAAGACCTGCCGTCACCAGCGCAATTGCCGTACCTTTGAATGGGGCGGGAACATCGCCAACAGCCACGCGCTCACGCATCGCGGCAAACAGCACCAACACCAACGTAAAACCGACCGATGCGCCAAAACCGTAAAGTGCGGAAGTGATAAAGCCGTTGTTCTCCTGAACATTGAGCAACGCCACACCCAAAACAGCGCAGTTTGTCGTAATGAGTGGCAAATAAATGCCCAAAACTTTGTAGAGCAACGGGCTGGTTTTATGTACCACCATTTCGGTAAAGCCAACAATGGCTGCAATCACTAAAATAAAACTAATGGTTCGTAGATACTCAATTTCCAGCGGTTCCAGTAAATAGTTATTCACCAGATAGCTCGAAATGGACGACAGCGTGAGCACGAATGTGGTTGCCAAACCCATACCAATAGCCGTTTCCAGCTTGCGGGATACGCCCATGAACGGGCATAAGCCAAGGAACTTCACCAGCACAAAATTGTTCACCAAAATGGTGCTAACGAGGATAAGGGCGAACTCAGTCATATCAGCAAGGATTACCTATTTATTGAGTCAATGTAAAGCCGAGCGGGGTGAGGTGCAAATAGTAGGAAACTGGTGAGGAATTATACATGAGGTATATCAACCTACGTG
>CAZUAW010000138.1:0-6212 GCA_964618535.1 uncultured Thiotrichales bacterium | reverse complement strand
TCTGGCGAAACCGGCTCTGGATCATCGTAAAGCGCTTCGTAGCGACAATCTAAAAATATTAAAGAGGGCATTTCGCCCTCTTTTTTTGTTGAATCTATTCAGACTAGAACTAAACCTCAGTGGGTGAGCAATAGCTGATGTGATATTTCAGTATCTGACTTTAATAATTGATACACCGGACAACGATTGGCAATCGCCTTCATCCGCTTAGTCTGGTTCTCATCGAGCTGAGCGTCAATTTCCAGAATCAGATTGATCTTAGGTTTTTTACCTTTGAGTGGTTTCTCCTTCGTCAACCGAGCAGTTATCTTTCCGACTTCCCAGCCTTTGTGTTCGGCATACATTCGCAAAGTAATGGTAGTGCAACTACCAAGTGCCGCGAGGACTAGCTCGGTCGGTTTTGGGCCAAGATCCTTTCCGCCAGCGGCTATGGGTTCATCGACAATAAACTGATGATCGCGAACCAAAACTTCATTTCGATAGTTTTCACCCGTTTCTCTGACAACGACTTCCCCTGCAGCCATTGCTGGACGGGCCTCAGGTTCAAGTACTGGGTTCTTATCTTGAATGTATCGAGACGCCCAGCAAGAGATCAGATTAGCGGTATAGACCGCATCACTGGGAGCGGTCAATAAATGATCTGCTGCATCAAGTGAAACAAAACTTTTGGGATGACGAGCAGCTGTAAATATTTTACGCGCCTCATCAACATGAACAATCTCATCACCGGGCGTATGTAGAATTAGAATCGGTTTATGAATGTGTCGAATCTTGCTTTCGAGCTGATGAATTTGCAGATCATCAATGAACTGTTTTTTTACCAAAAAGTCTCTACCCACAATCGGCACGGTGGCTGAACCGTCTTGATTGATCTCATCTACATACGGTGCAAAGACATGATTGAGATGACTCGGATCAGAAGGCGAATTAATGGTCACCAAGGCGGCAACCGATTCGATATCTCGTGCAGCAGCCATCACCGCCGCACCGCCCAAACTGTGGCCGATTAATAAACGAGGTGCTTGGTGGTTTTCAGCTAAATAATTGGCGGCTGCCTGGAGGTCAGCAATATTGGTGGTAAAACTGGTCTCAGAAAAATCGCCTTCGCTATCGCCAAGCCCAGTGAAATCAAAACGTAACACCGCAATGCCATTCTCAGCCAGTGCTTTGCAAATTCGCCGCGTTGTTACTATTTCTTTTGAGCAGGTAAAACAGTGAGCAAAGACCGCCCAAGCAAGTGGTTTACCGTTGGGTAGATCAATGATTCCTGCGAGTGATTCTCCGCGCTCATTGTAAAATGAGGCAGTTAACTTAGAGGTTTTCTGCATACGAAACGCTCCATCTCTCCACGGTATTTTAATCTTACAACTCGCAAGGAGTTTTCAGGGGATGAAAAGATACCACTTTAATGGTGCAGAAATCGCTCGTGGCAGCTTAATCTTTAAAAGATTTGGAATTTACGCAGGCTTAAGAAATTCAGCTTTTGCGCGAAATTCAGACAAAAAAATTGGCATCAGTGAGATGCCAAGAATGAGTGGGGGTCTAGGAAAACTAGAGATGCCAGTGTATCTAAAAATTTAGAATCTGTCTAGTTCCGTAACTTGATGAAAGTTAAGCTGGGACTTACTTACCGCCAGAGAAACGACGACGGAACTTATCAACTTGACCCGCTGAATCTAAAATTTTCTGTTTGCCGGTGTAGAAAGGGTGGCATTGTGAGCAAACTTCAACAGCCAACTCATCTTTTTCATAAGTCGACCGAGTTTGAAAGCTGTTACCGCAACTGCAAGTTACTTTAATGTCTGAGTAATCAGGGTGGATTTCGGGTCGCATGGCGTTCTCTGTTGAATTCAAAATGGCGCGGGAGCTTAGCACAGCATCGGTCGCGAAACAAATGAGAACTGCGTCACACTTTGGTATATCAGAGTCTGCTAATTCATCGCTAACTCACTCATGACAAAGCTAACTTATTGATAGATAAGCGGCAAATTTGTTATCCACATTTTCTGTGGATAACTCTGTGGAAAAGTCCCTTCTATAGCCTTCCAACATCGGTGTTTATTGTATTTAGGCAGTATGATCAATTTTTGATCAATGATGCTAAGTGATTGATTTAACAATCCTGCCACATGTTGAAAAAAATAAAGTGTCAACAAGTGACAAAAAAACGACAGTACTTTTAGCGTATGTGTATAACCTTGGGTGACTACTAGCTAAATTACGCCTTACTCGTTCTCCTGACTCACCAGAACCTGAATAATCTCGCCGGAATAATCTCGCTCTATTCTGATCAGAATGGGCGCACAGCAAATTCGGCAATCCTCGACCATTTCATGATGAACGGTCGTATTATCGACTTCCACCGTAAATCCGGTGCCGCAATAAGGACACTCCTGACCGAAACTCTGGATGAGTTCAATTTGGCTCATCGGGCAGAAACCGGCTGATTAGATCATTAAGAAACTGCCGACCCAGATCGCTGGGTAGAAAAATCTCTCCACATTGCTGCAGCAATTTTTCATCCACTAGCTGTGTGATCTGCGGCTCCAGCGCTTGCCGAGGTAAGCCTGTTCTCTGCTCGAACAGGTTTTTTGTGAAGCCATGGTTCAAGCGTAGTGCATTTAGCATGAATTCAAATGTCAGCTCATCGACGCTCAAGCTGCGGGTTGAAGAGATTTGTTCAATCTGCGCATTAAGATATTGGTCAGGATGGCGCTGTCGGGTTGTTCGATTCACTTGCTGGGCGCTCATATCTGTAATCTTACCGTGCGCACCTGCGCCAATCCCCAAATAATCGCCAAACTCCCAGTAATTGCGGTTGTGCTTGCACTGACGATCTTTGGCAGCGAATGCCGATACTTCATATTGCTCAAAACCAGACTTGGCCAGCAACGCTGCGCCATCAACCAGCATCTGCCAGATCAGGTCACTTTTCGGAAGCTGCGGTGGCTGGTGATGAAACAGGGTGTTAGGTTCAAGCGTAAGCTGGTAGAACGAGACATGCGTGGGGGAATGCTCAATTGCCTGACGTAAATCATCCTGACTCGCTTCAAGAGACTGATCCGGCAAGCCAAACATCAGATCAAGATTAAAATTATCAAAACCTGCATGACGCGCCATCTCAATGGCTCGATGCGCATGATCAGCATCATGAATGCGGCCAAGGCGCTGCAAAGCCGGCGTATGAAAGCTCTGAATACCGAGCGAGAGGCGATTCACCCCAGCTTCGCGATAGCCGCTAAATTGAGCTTGCTCGGCGGTGCCGGGATTGGCTTCCAATGTGATTTCGGCGTCCGGCAACAGTGGCAAACGCGCTCTGACTCCCGCTAGAAGACGATCAATCGCCGCAGCGGAAAAAAGGCTCGGCGTACCACCACCGATGAAGATAGTCGAAACGCTACGACCCCAGACTGAGGGCAAAGCTGTCTCTAGATCTCGTAACAGCGCATCGACATAATCATCTTCAGGTATATTCTGTGGCTCATGCTGATGGGAATTGAAATCGCAATACGGACACTTTTTCACACACCAGGGCAGGTGCACGTACAAAGACAGCGGTATCGCTTCGCTAAACTGTGGGATCACAGCGGCATACACTTTGGACTGGTTACTGCGTTAGAATTATCGCATCTTAGCGCGGCTGTAGGAGCCCAGCTTGCTGGGCGAACGTTTAAGCCCATCCCGATAAATAGGATTACGATTTCTGGATTATCAAAATCACACACCATTCGCCCAGCAAGCTGGACTCCTACAATGTGCGCTTTAATCGTCAATTACAAAGCAGCTTTTAGCGCCGCCACCAGCTTGCTCAACGCCTGCGCTCGATGACTAATTTTATTTTTCTCCTCACCATCCAGCTCCGCACCAGTCTTGCCAAGCTCTGGAACCAGAAAGTAGGGGTCATATCCAAAACCGTTTTCGCCATGCGGCTCATCAATGATCAAGCCTTCCCAGGCACCTTCAGCAATGATCGGAGAGGGATCGGTTGCATGGCGCATGTAGACCAGCGCAGCGCGATATCTGGCGGTGCGTTTTTCTGGTGCAACATCCTTGAGTGCATCCACCAGTTTTTCATTATTGGCTTGATCACCGTTGCCGGAATAGCGCGCAGAATAGATACCTGGCGCACCGTTGAGTGCATCCACTTCAATGCCAGAATCGTCTGCAATTGCAGGTAAACCGCTATGCTCGCAAGCGTTGCGAGCTTTGAGGATGGCGTTCTCAACAAACGTCAGGCCGGTTTCTTCCGCTTCGGGAATTCCGTATTCTTCTTGCGGGTAGGCATCCATACCCAAATCTTTCAACATCACAGCAAATTCGCGCAACTTACCAGCATTATTCGACGCGATAACAACTTTTCCGCTCACGATGCCAGCACTTCTTTCTGCTTGGCGTGAATCTCTTCGATGCCAGCAACAGCCAAATTCAGCAACTCATCCAGCTCCTCGCGGCGGAAAGCATGCCCTTCAGCAGTGCCTTGCACTTCAATGAACTGCCCGCCGTCATTCATCACCACATTCATATCTGTTTCCGCATTGGAATCTTCCGCGTAATCCAAATCAAGCACCGGTGTGCCGTTGTAAATTCCCACAGATACAGAGCCAATCATGCCGTGTAAGGGAGACTCTTTTAATGTGCCATCCGCTATGAGCTTATTGATTGCATCCTGCATCGCCACAAACGCACCGGAAATAGAGGCCGTTCGAGTTCCTCCGTCCGCCTGAATCACATCGCAATCTAGCGTAATTTGACGCTCACCCAATGCTTCGAGATCAATTCCTGCACGCATAGATCGGCCAATCAATCGCTGAATCTCCACCGTGCGGCCACCTTGCTTACCACCCGCTGCTTCACGTCGCATTCGAGAATTAGTCGAACGTGGCAACATGCCATATTCAGCCGTCACCCAGCCCTTGCCTTTGCCCTTCAACCAGGGTGGAATCCGCTCCTCAATCGTCGCCGTGCAAAGCACCTTGGTATTGCCAAAGCTCACTAGCACAGCACCCTCTGCATGGCAGGTGTAATTTCGTTCAAAACTGATTTCGCGTAACTGATCTGGCGTGCGGCCGCTGGGTCTCATAGATACATCCGGAAGGTTAAATTCAAGGCGCGCATTATCTCTCAACAAATACCAAAGGTATACTGAGACCGAATGACAAATGAAGCGCTAAAAATCTAAGTAACCGTAGGATGTACTGAGCTTGCGAGCGCATCTTCCCGCGACTGATGCGCTTCGTGCCTCAGCAGCATCCTACAAATCAAAAACAACAGGAACAAACAATGACCAGCAGCATGACCGGCTTTGCCCGCGCCGAACACGAATCAACCTCAGGGAAAATCACCATAGAACTACGCAGCATCAACCACCGATATCTCGACCTCACCATCCGCATGCCTGAAATTCTGCGAAAATTTGAAAACCGGGTGCGCGACACACTGCAAAAGAAAATTGCTCGCGGCAAACTCGAATGCAATATCCGCTTCACCCCCGCAGTCAACCAGGAAAGTATCGAATTCGATGAAGCCCGTGCCATAACAGTTATCCATTCGCTGGAAAAAATCACCGGCTTAATGCAAACCCCCGCCAAACTCAAAGCAGAAACCGTCCTCCAATGGCCTGGCGTTATCGGCGAAGAATCACCCGATGAAAAAACCCTGCAAGCCTCACTAGACGAAGCCATTCTTAGCGCACTAGAAACAATGACTGTAATGCGTCAACAAGAGGGGAGTCGCCTGCAAACAATCATCGAGCAACGACTGGAAAAACTCATCACAACCGTAAAGGCTGTCCGTGAACGCCGCGTAGAAGTCATAGCAAAGGTACGGAAAAAATTACTAGACCGACTCGAATCCCTTGATTTTGAACCCGACTCAGGCCGACTCGAACAAGAACTCGCCTTCATCGCCCAAAAGCTCGATGTAGACGAAGAACTCGACCGCCTTGATAGTCATGTAGAAGCCACCAAAGAAACCCTGCAACGCAACGAAGCCATCGGCCGTCGCCTGGATTTCATCATGCAAGAATTCAACCGCGAGGCAAACACCCTAAGCTCCAAATCCGCCGATGCAGAAACCACCGCCGCCTCGGTTGAACTGAAAGTGTTGATCGAGCAAATGCGCGAGCAAGTGCAGAATATTGAGTAGAACTCTAACCGACCATTTATCTGGCAAGGATCAGGATGGAATTGTGACAACGGGTCAGCTTTCCGAGT
>CAZUAW010000137.1:0-6272 GCA_964618535.1 uncultured Thiotrichales bacterium | reverse complement strand
AAAGGTGCTGTTCATGGTTTTCCTCAGTGGTGCTTACATTTTTAGAGACGCCCTTAGGCTCAAGCTACTCTTTTTGGCTGACAGCAATCGTGTAATGCGCGCCCTGTTTGAGCTTTTTATAATTACCAAACACGTCGTTTAAATACCGTTTCATGAACTTTCTTAAACCATTGATGGTAACCATATAGATCTTGCCATTCGGCTTCAGATGTTGATGAGCGTCATGAAGCCAGAGCGTCAGTAACTCCTTGCCGACTTTGGCAGGAATGTTTGAGACAATGACATCGAACTTCTTCTGTGCAGGAATGTGATCAAACCCGTTACTGAGTAGAGCTTGCGCATTGTCTATGCGATTCAGTGCGATATTCTTGTTCACATATTCTATAGCGACAAAATCCTTATCCACCAACAATACCTGACCTTGCGGTGCCTTTTTCGCCATTGCCAGACCAATCGGCCCATAGCCACAGCCCAAATCCAGACAATCTGCATTGGGCGGCAAATCCAGATAACGCATCAATAACTTGGTGCCGGCATCAATTTCGCGCGGAGAAAAGAGTCCCCAGGTGGTTTTAAACTGTAAATCGACACCCTCTAAATTTGCGCTGAAGTTAAGACCTTTGCGAATTTCCGCGAGATAATCCTGAGTAGATGCCATCACTGATCCGATGGTGTTTGCAGTAATTTAAATAATGATTCGGCATTCTCTGCAAGCCCGTCCACACGTTTACCAAGCAAATTAATATGCCCCATTTTTCTACCCGGTCGAGCTGATTGTTTACCGTAGAGGTGTAGCTTCGCATCGGGATCCGCAAACAAACTACCCCAGTTCGGCTCCCCCTCTTTCCAGACATCACCCAGTAAATTCACCATTGCTACCGGGCTGAGTAACTGTGTACTGCCGTGCGCAAGACCACAGACCATGCGTACCTGCTGCTCAAATTGCGAGGTTGCACAGGCATCCATTGTGTAGTGACCACTGTTGTGGGTTCTCGGCGCTATCTCGTTAACCAGCACGCGATGCTCGGCAGTTTCAAAAAACTCAACTGCCATCACCCCTACATAATCCAAAGCATCAGCCAGTTTCATAGCAGCAGCGCGAGCAATCTTTGCTGTCATTTCGCTACAAGAGGCAGGCACAATCGAGCAATGCAAAATGCCGCTGCGATGATCATTCTCAGCAACCGGAAAACATTGACTATGACCTGCGGCATTGCGCCCCACAACCACTGAAATCTCACGCAACAAGTTAACCCGCTCTTCTAGCACGCAAGGCACACCACCTGTCGATTTAAACGCATTCACCAGTTGATCGAAGGATGCCACCTGCACCTGACCTTTGCCGTCATAGCCCAGCTCAGATGTTTTTAAAATTGCCGGAAAAGGCACAGACTCACTCGCCTGTTGAATGTCGTCCAAAGCGCTGATCTCAGCAAATGCTGCTGTTTGCAAACCAGCCTTGCGAATAAATGTTTTTTCCCTAATTCGATTTTGCGCCACTTTCACCGCGCTAACAGAGGGGTACACCGGAATAGATTTTGCCAGTCGCTCGAGCACTGAGGCGGGGACATTCTCAAATTCTATGGTGGCAACATCGCATTGCTCTGCCATCTGCGCCAGTGCCGCTGCATCGTCGTAACCCGCTTGCAGATGAAAATCGGCCAATTGTCCAGCCGGACTCAGAGGATCAGCATCGAGCACCATCACTTTGTAGCCCATATTGCGCGCAGCAATGGTGAAATAGCGCCCGAGCTGGCCACCACCGAGCATTCCCAGAGTTGCGCCTGGGAAAATCAATCGTCTTCGGGGGGTAAGCTCATGGACAGTGCTGCATCGCGTTGCAGACGACGGAATCCACGCAGCTTCCCTGCCAGCTCTTCATCATTATTCGCCAGCATCGAAATCGCAAACAACGCTGCATTCGCTGCACCCGCCTCACCGATAGCGAAGGTTGCCACGGGAACGCCTTTAGGCATTTGCACAATCGACAACAATGAATCCTGGCCTTTTAAATAACGTGTTGGCACCGGTACGCCCAGTACCGGCAACGTAGTTTTCGCTGCTAGCATGCCTGGCAAATGCGCCGCGCCGCCAGCACCTGCGATGATGCACTGCAAGCCTCTATCGGCAGCGTTTTCCGCATAATCAAACAGTTGATCGGGAGTGCGGTGAGCTGATACCACGAGGTATTCATGACCCACACCAAAGTCCTCTAAAATTTGCACAGCGTTCTGCATAATCGGCCAATCACTCTGGCTCCCCATAACAACGCCTACTTTCTTTTCGGGCATAACGGTAAATCCACGGAAAAATCAGCCTTTATACGCCATAAGCAGGGCATTTGCCAAGTGATGATACGCTCCGACACGTAGTTTTCTTACAATGTGATCACCTCAATTTGCCACAACCTATCGGTTTTGAAGGTATACTTTAGCGCTTGTTTTTGACTCTATAAAATACTACTCAAGCCGCCAATGACCGAAATCTCGTCGCATACCCCCATTGATCTCCCCTTGCTGCATCAAGGCAAAGTCAGAGAAATCTACCAGGCTAGCGATCATGAATTACTCATGGTCACCTCTGACCGAATTTCGGCTTTCGACGTGATCCTACCCACCGATATTCCTGGCAAGGGCGAAATTCTCAACCGAATTTCCAATTTCTGGTTTGATTACTTTAAAACCCTGGTGCCCAATCACCTTTCAGCAACGCCGTTAGAGCAGATCATTACAGACGATGCCCTGCGCGAAACACTCGCGGGTCGTAGCATCATCGCCAAAAAGCTCAAGCCAATACCCATCGAAGCCATCGTTCGTGGCTATATTATTGGCTCAGGTTGGAAAGATTATTCTGCCACGGGCAGTATTTGCAACATCAAGCTACCTGAGCATTTACGACTCGCGGATCAACTGCCGACCGCCATCTATACCCCATCAACCAAGGCCGCCGTAGGTGAGCACGATCAAAACATCAGCTATCAACAAACGGTCGAATTGGTTGGCGAAAAGATCGCTAAACAAGTCCGCGACCTGAGTCTGGAGATTTACAGTCGCGCTGCTGAATACGCATTAGAAAGAGGGATTATCATTGCCGATACCAAGTTCGAATTTGGCCTCGATGAGAACGGCACAGTGCATTTAATGGATGAAGTGCTCACCCCAGACTCATCCCGTTTCTGGCCGGTAGATAGCTGGCAACCCGGCATATCGCCACCCTCTTTCGACAAACAATTTATTCGTGATTATCTGGAATCGCTGGATTGGGATAAAACCGCACCGGGACCAGAGCTACCTGAAAACATCACAGAAAAAACAGCTAAAAACTACTTGGAAGCGCTGAAAATTCTCACTTCATAGACTGTCGCATCCAACGGTATTACAATTCGCAACTATTGAAAAAATCGTAATAACGCTACGAAGAGTATTGAGGATTTATGAATAAATCAGTTCTGATATCGCTTGGAATCATCTCTTTAATGATGACCGCTTGCTCCCCCAAGGAAGACACAACACCAACGGATTCATCCGATAAACACGTGGCTGGAGCCGCGCCGGCCTCTGCCTCTGCCTCTGCCGCTCAAAATTCTGAGCCAGCACCGCTCACGCAAGCATTTATTGATCAAAAAGTCGCCGCCGCTCGAAACGCAATCAACACTGCGTCTAATTACCTCAAGACTGAAGCAGGAAGCGCCGAAGACGAAACTGCCTGCCACAGCAAGATATCCGCAGTTACCACCAAAGTTTCCGCTAGTCAAAACATGAAAATTACTCATGTCAGCCTCGGTAGTGGTCATGAACCCATTGGCTGGACAAAAAGAGTGCTGGAACAATTCACAGCTAATCCTAACAGCAGCCAGCTGGAACACCATGAACTTGTTGAAATTAACGGTAAGCACGTTTTCCGCTACATGGCCGCAATAACCAATGGTAGCTGCCTACCTACCCATACCACCAGTGCATTTATCGTCACCGAAAAGTTCTAGCCACCTATGAGCACCATCAAAATTACACAACTTTGCGATCTCGTTAAAAGCGTCTGCCGCAAAGAACTCTACACTCGAATCGACCAACGCGCCCACAGTATCAAGGCTGATGGCAGCTTGTTGACCGAACTTGATCTAGCGCTTAACGATGGCATTCGTGATGCGCTTGCGGAACGATATCCAGCCACCGCTTTTCTCAGTGAGGAGATGCCGGTTGAGCAGCAACAGCAGGTGCTCGACTCAGAAGAACCGTATTGGTGTCTCGATCCACTCGATGGCACCAGCAACTTCGTCGCTGGGATTCCCTATTTTTGCGTCTCATTGGCGCTGGTAGAAAATGGTAAGCCGTCGCACGGAATTGTTTACGACCCGGCCCGGGATGAAATGTTCGCCGCGGCTTATGGCAAAGGCGCAACACTCAATGGTGAAAAACTAGCACCACGCGAAGTTAATTTAACCTTGCAACAGTGCATGGCAGTGATCGATTTAAAGCGCTTAAATAAGACCTTCCAATCCGCCATCATCCAATCTCCCCCCTTTTGCTCACACCGAAATTTTGGTGCCAGTGCCTTGGAATGGAGCTGGCTGGCTGCCGGACGTGGGCATGTTTATTTACATGGTGGCCAGAAATTGTGGGATCACGCCGCTGGGTTTTTAATTTTCAATGAAGCGGGGGGACACGCGCGAACCATGGAAGGAGAAATTGTTTTTAACAACACATTAGAAAGTCGCTCAGTGGTGGCATCACTCGATAATGGATTGTTTCAAGACTGGGCTGCCTGGGTAAAGAAGATAGCAGCGCAATAGCAGCTCTGCGCTATGTCACACGAACCAATTCTTTCACCAGTGCTGGGCCGCGATAAATAAACCCAGAATAAATCTGCACAAGATCCGCTCCCGCATCAATTTTTAACTGCATATCCTCAGCACTGGAAATACCTCCAGCTGCTATCAACGCAATATCTGGATTCAGATATTGGCGAAGCGTTCGCACCACCTCAGTCGATCGTTCAAGCAATGGGCGACCACTCAAGCCACCCGCCTCAGAAGCATGCTCCAACCCTTCAACACCCGCTCTCGATAGCGTTGTATTGGTTGCAATCACACCCTCAATCTCCAATTCATTAAAAATTTCGCAAATACTCTGAATCTCTCCGGCTTCCTGATCAGGCGCAAGCTTAACCACTAGCGGCACATTACGCTGAGAATGAGCGGCTAATTTCTGCTGCTCAGCTTTCAACGGCTCAAGCAATTCACGCAGCAACTCGACCTTTTGTAAATCACGCAAACCCGGTGTATTGGGGGACGAAATATTCACCGTAATATAATCTGCAAACGGATAAGCCTTGCGCAACCCGATCAAATAATCGTCCACCGCACGCTCAATCGGCGTATCAAAGTTTTTCCCGATATTAATCCCCAACACACCCGCATAACGGCGCTGCGAAGCCTGCTCGATTAAATGCTCAACCCCTTTATTATTAAACCCCATGCGATTAATAATCGCTTCCGCCTGCTTAAGCCGAAATAAACGAGGTTTAGGGTTCCCCGGCTGCGCCCTGGGCGTCACCGTACCCACCTCAACAAAGCCAAAACCCAGATGACCAAGGCTATCAATATAATCACCGTTCTTATCCAGCCCGGCCGCCAGCCCAACGCGATTAGGAAACGTCAAACCCATCACCGTAATCGCCGAAGAATGAGATTTATGATGCTTAAACGGTAGCAACTTATCCATCCAGTTCAATGACTGCAACGAAAAATGATGCGCCGTTTCAGGTGGTAACAAAAAAAGGAGTTCTCTGAGTAATCGGTACATATGTCCTGCGGCAAATTAATGATCAATAATTTTTCTTATCGAAAGAATACCAGCAAACCTTCAGAACAATCTTAGGCTTTTGAGAATTGCCTCATACCATGAGAATCAGACGCTACAACACAAAAGCCAACTGCTCTCGATTGAAACGTTAATGATTTCCATATCAAATGAGAATGTGGATTTACAATCTATCCCTCTCTTCAGGTTCTACATCAGGTACTTTAGAAATGACTTCTAAAAAGTCTGTGTAATTTCCTTTTTTTGCCCTTTCCAATAAAAATTGCTCTGTTAACAGGGCGGACATTTCTTCTGCAACGGTAGATGAAATGAATTGATTAACTTGATATACCTTCATTCTTTGCTAACGACTTAACTTCTTTATGTAAGGAGTCAGGCAATCTCAAGCTTAGGGTACTCATTGTCATATTCCTCTTTCTTTCTACTGGCAATCATTATATTTTGATTGTCTTA
>CAZUAW010000136.1:0-6303 GCA_964618535.1 uncultured Thiotrichales bacterium | reverse complement strand
GTCTCGTATCGGTGATTACGGGCAAGTTAAAAGAATTTCCTGTGGAATCAAGAGATAAGCGAGAACTCGTGTAATTCATGCAATATTCGGGCTAGTTTTCATGTTGATCTCCGAAGTAGTTCGATGAGTTTTCGCAAGCTTGTGGCGACTGCTTGTTGGCGCACTGCATTACGATCACCCTCAAAAACAATGAGTAATGTTTCGGTCGCTGAACCTGCCATTGCCCAGCCAAACCATACGGTGCCAACCGGTTTTTCTTTTGTTCCACCTGTCGGGCCAGCAATGCCACTGACAGAAATAGAGACTGTTGCAAGGCTATTTTCTAATGCGCCTTCGGCCATTGCAATGACGGTTTCTTCGCTCACAGCGCCAAATGTTTCTAAGGTCGCAGGTGAAACACCCAACATCTCCTGTTTTGCAGCATTGCTATACGTGACAAAACCGCGATCATAACTAACTGAGCTTCCGGCCAAATCGGTCATTAGCTTGGCTATCCAGCCACCGGTGCAGGATTCGGCAGTGGCGAGTATTTCACCTTTGTCTTTTAGTGCGTTTTGCAGCTCAGCGGCGAGTTTGTCGATCGTTGTTTCAGTCATCACGATCAGTGGTAATTCCAGTCAATGCTAAGTCTGTTGAGTCGATAGCTGTGATGTTGGTATCTGTTACTTGATGCTCGAGAGAATTATTACCTGACACCACAGTTTTGACGCGATGAAAATTTGGCGTGTAGCCGTGATAAATAATCTGCCCATCTGCTTGTTTGCTGGGTTTTTCCCAAAGTACTGCTTGAGTGGTGTTGATGGCTTTCTGCAATGAGGTTTTCTTCATTGCATTGGCGAGTTCAGTAAGTTCTTTAATGCGCCGGCGTTTGGTCTGGGTATCAATTTGATCATCGAGTCGAGCAGCTTTTGTCCCAGTGCGCGGTGAATAGGGGAATATATGCAGATGACCAAAGCCGGTAGATTCAACAAATTTCATGGTTTGCTGCCATTCCTGTTCTGTTTCTCCAGGAAAGCCAACGATGATATCGGAAGTCACATTGAAGCCGTCAACGTGGCTTCTGGCTTTGTCTACAAGTGCTGAGAATTCTTGCGTTTTGCACCGCCGAGACATACGTCTAAGAACGGTGTCTGAGCCGCTTTGCAAGGGCAAATGCATATGCGGCATGACGCGTTTGTCATTAAATAGTGAGAAGAAATGATCAGGCAAATCCCATGGTTCGACGGAGGCAAATCGAAGGCGTTGAATATCAGTATCGGCAAGAATTTTTTCCACGAGCTCAAACAAGCTGGACTCGTTATCTGAGCCAAAACCACCAACATGTACACCGGTGAGCACAGCTTCATTGATGCCTTGTTCATCAAAGCGACGAATGTCTTCAACGATTTCTTCAACAGACCGGCTTCGTTCATCACCTCTGGCGACAGTCACGATACAAAAACTGCACCGATATCGGCAACCATCCTGAATTTTGATAAAGGCGCGATGTCTACCGCGAGAATACAGCGCTATATCGTCGGGGGCAGGGGTGCGTGGTTTTGTTGAAAGATGTAGCTTATCGAGTGAGATTGTCGCTAGGGCGGGTTTTTGCTGGTTTGGAATAACTAGGTCTACGCCTTTAGTATCCGCAGTTTGTTGCGCGTTTAACGAGGAATGGCAGCCGGTAACCACCAGTTTTGCGCGGGGGTTATTTCTTTGTAGGCGGTTAATTAAATTTCGCGATTTTCGGCTAGCTTCGTTCGTCACAGCGCAGGTGTTTAGCACTAGAAGATCCGCGTCTTCAGCCGACCCGCTAATAGAATAGCCTTGGGCGATATATTGTTGCGACCATTGTTCCAGTTCCGCTTCATTGAGCCGGCAGCCGAGTGATTTAAGGTGGACTTTCATTTTTTTGATAGGGCTTTGGAAAGTGTTGACACGAAATATTAGCATTTTCCGCAAGATGATTTGGCGAAAAAAAACCCAGCACAGGTGCCGGGTTTCAAAACTAGCTTTTGCTACACGCTATTTTCGAGCGCCAGGACCGTTGTATTCCAGTCCGTTACTCATGTAGGTATGAAATAGCTCGAGGTTTTTGTATTCATCACCTTGAGCTTTAAACCATTTTGCTCGGACTTGTTTGTTGCAACCCGCGTAACGGCGATGCGGTGTGCCAAGGCCGCCCCATTTTGACCGGTAAACTGGAAAATGAGATAAATGGCCGAGTGCCGGGCTAAGAAGATCAGCGCGAATTTTGCTACCGGAGTAGTAAATATGGCAGTCAGCACAAGACAAGTTTAGCTGACCTCGTTTCGCGTAGAAGAAATGCTTTCCAGACTCGTATGCTGCTAGAGCTTTAGGATCATCTGGAATTTCGATATTGATCTTTTGGCCCCGAGCCTGATAGCCGATATAGGCAGTCAAGTCAGCAATTTTGCCTTTTTTGTACTTGAGCTCTTTTTCACCATTGGTGGCGCGGCAGGCGTTAATGTCTTCTTCTAGAGTTCTTACTGCGCCAGTGTCTTTATCCCAGTGCGGGTATTTTGCGCGAATTTTTGAAACATCATCGCCAAAACAAGAAGCGTAGGTCTTACCATTGGCAAAAGCTTTGCCATAGGCTTCTTCGCCATTGTCTACATTGATTTCGTAAGGAGGAAACTCTTCGATTGATTCCCATTGCTCTCGGGAAGCTTTGTCGATGGAGTATACGCCGTTGTTATAGTCTTCAAACGGCGTTTCAGCAAAGCGTTTTTTGAAAAAGCTCTGGAACGCTGCGAGGTCATCAGCGGGACTGGCGAAAGTTGGTGATATTGGCGCTGCAATAAAGCTGGCAGCAATTGCTATGCAAGTTAGTGCTTTTTTCATGATTTTTCTTCCTTAATTACTAACCCAGATATTGCATGAATTACACGAGTTCTCGCTTATCTATTGATTCCACAGGAAATTCTTTTAACTTGCACGTAATCACCGATACGAGACGCGTCAAAACAATTCCCTGTGAAAACAATATATTAAGCGAGATTCTCATGAATTCATGCAATATCCGGGCTAAAGCGTGAGAATGAAATCAACAATTTTGTCGAGTTCCGCTTCGGAAATAATTCGGTGGCTGATAAATGGAGGCATGATGGTGTTTTCATTTGCCGCTACAGGATCTGCAATTTGCGTGCGTAATTTCGATCTATCAGGAAAACGTGCTTGCATCGCAATGAGTGGTGGGCCGATATTGCCAGCCAGTTCGCCGCCAGCGATTTGATGGCAGGCAAGGCAGTTGCCTTTTTTACGGTCAAATGCGAGCTTCTTACCTTCTTCCAGAGTTGCGGCCGCATCTTCAGATTGTGCGATTGCTGGGATAACGCTGAGGAAAGTTGCCAGAAGAATCGCAGAAGCAGCGGTTGATGCTGCTTTAACGGGGATGTTCATAGTAGCCTCTCTTTTTTGGTAATGGTATTGGTCTTGCTGTTAGACGGAAAAATCCGTCTTTCAAGGTTTCTTCGTTGATGAGATAAGCGCAAATAAGCTGTTGAATATTGATTTCATTCAGATAATTGTGCGTGACTTCATCAAAGTGCTAGGCAGGATACATGACCCTATGAGTCGATCAAAGAAGAATAGATATATGCGTATATTAATTTAATGAATTCTAAATTTTAGGTCGTATCTTCTATGTCGTTGAGGCGGTTGCCTCACGTTAAGGATTGTTGTATTTATCGATCTTTTTTAGTTGTGCTTTGAGTAAATCCAATCTCGCTTTTGTAATTTTGCTGGTTGTGGGGAGGTGTTCTGCTATTTCTATCTGCGCTAATGCAGCAGAAGGGAGTCCGGTTTTTACGTAATACGCAGCCATCATTGCGTGGCTCATTGCCTGGCGCCCACTTTTGCTGGCTGCCGCGGCTTTAAGTTTGAGCAGCGGTAGCCAGTTACTGCTGTCTAGTTCCCAGTTATTGAGTAAATAGTAGGCTTCTTTGCCTTTATTGGCGGCCAGATATGCATTGGCTAAAGCTTCCCGGGCTGCAGGGTGTTGAGGGTAGTTTCTCACCATCGATTCTAGCAGTGGAATTGATTTGTCCAGTTGCCGGCTATTGGTTAATGCTGTACCAGCGAGCAATTGTCCTGAGGGTGAGTTTTTCCATTTTTGGGAGAGTGATTTACTTAGCTTTTGCGCATCTCTTGGACGATTGTTTTGGATCAATGCAACCGCTCTGGCGTAGATGACGGCATCTTGTTCTGCTGGTGTGGCATTTTGATGGGTTAATAATCCCTGTGAAAGTCCTTTGGTGCGTGCTCGGAAAATATTGAATTTAAGTGAGCTGCGGGATAGCTTTTCCTCTGATGATTGCTCTGAGGGTAGATAAAATTGATCTGCAATTCTTGAAGAAGGGAGTGGGTGGGTGCTTAAAAATTCTATTGCATTTTCTTCATCGTTAAAGCTTTGCTCACGGAGCCGGGCAAAGAAGTCACCCATCGCTTCTGTGTTGTAACCAGCCCGAGAGAGGATGCTGCGCCCAATGCGGTCAGCTTCTTGTTCATGGCTTCGAGTAAAGCCAATTTTTGCGGATGCACTTGCCGCCAGCCCAGTATATAGCGCGGCTTGCCCAGCGGCGGGTGAATGGGCGCTGGCGATTATGGCAGCGAGAATACCTAGCGTCGTGCCAATATCAATTTTGTTTGATTTCTCATAAAAACGCGCAAGGTGCCGTTGTGTGACGTGAGCGATTTCATGTGCAAGCACAGCGGCTAGTTCATCTTCGTTTTCCGCAAGTTCTATTAGACCCGTGTGGACGACAATGATGCCTCCAGGCGCAGCAAAGGCGTTGACGATTGGGCTTTCGAGAATTAGGAAGTTAAATGGAAAATGCTGTTCACTCACTTCATTTAGGAGTCGAGTGCCCAGATTTTGTAAGTAGTAGTTGAGTTCTACATCATCAGAAATAGGCAGCTCACGATGAAGCTGGGTAACAAGCTCCTGACCAATTTTGTATTCTTCTCGGGCACTCATAATTAGATTGGCAGGATCGCCAATGCTGGGGAGCCCATCTACCGCAAAGCCAACTTTCGCTGCCGCTAGTTGGCTGCTAAGTGCAATAGATAAGAAAAATAGCAAATATTTCATAGGTCTTGCCAATATATATACTGTACTTGTCATTGATGTCGAGTTCTATTTAAGTAGCTCTGACTGGGCGCTCATCACAAAATGGCCAAATAATAGTTCGATAATAAGAGTCTGGTAAATTGATTTACGTTCATTATCCTCATTTAGAGCCAGACGCAGCGCAGACTATTTTAGTCGTTGATTTATCTCATCCATTATATTAGTATAAGCTAATATTTAATTTAAAGGGCTTGGCTTATGTTTGAGGTAAAGGATATTAGTGCGTCGGAGCTGACTGAGTGGATGGATTCCGATTCGAATGTACGTTTGATAGATGTTCGTTCCGCTCAGGAAGTTCAGCAAGGAATTATTGAAGGTGGGGAGTTTATCCCTATGCATTTGATACCCTTGAAAGTGAGTGAGTTTAAAGGTAGCGAAAAGGTTGTTTTTTACTGCCGTAGCGGTGCTCGGTCGGCTCAGGTTTGCTCTTTTTTACAGCAACAGGGGATCGATAACGTCTATAACCTGAGTCGCGGGATTATTGGTTGGGCGTCCGCAGGTTTGTCGCTGGTTAGAAGTGATTCTATTCAGGTGGCAGGATAGTCAGGATGTAGTTGTAAATTGCGTGTAGTTTGATGCAGTTGCAACTTATATTTTAATTTGATGTCAGATAAGTACTTTTCCGTGCAGGTACGTATTAATTTTACGAGGTTACAAGCACATGTCAGAAAAAAAACTAGCAATAATTGCCACTAAAGGTACTTTGGACTGGGGTTATCCTCCGTTTATACTCGCTTCTACTGCTGCCGCGCTTGGTTATCAAACGCAAATATTTTTCACCTTTTACGGGTTGCAGTTGTTGAAGAAAAATCTCACGCTCCAGGTGTCATCCTTAGGGAATCCAGGTATGCCAATGCCAATGCCGGTGCCGGTTGCATTGCAAGCGCTTCCAGGTATGCAGGGTATGATGACTACTATGATGAAGAAGAAAATGAAGGCTAAGGGTGTGGCTGATTTGGGCGAGCTCCGTGATTTGTGCGTCGAAGCTGAAGTTGCGATGGTTGCTTGTCAGATGACGGTTGATCTTTTTGAGATGGACACTAAGGATTTTATTTCTGAGGTTGAGTACGGTGGCGCGGCGACATTTTTTGAATTTGCTGGTGAATCTGACGTTTGTTTATTCATCTAGCCCGAATGATTCATAAACCGCTCACCCAGAGGTAATACCTGAG
>CAZUAW010000135.1:3474-6308 GCA_964618535.1 uncultured Thiotrichales bacterium | reverse complement strand
GTGGAATCAATAGACAAGCGAGAACTCGTGTAATTCATGCAATATCCGGGTTAGCCGTAGTGCCATCCGTTGAGCTCAAAAGATAAATATCTAATCGATAATAATCAATTAGATAAGAATAACTCCTAGTATCAACTTGAAGGATCAGTTACATCCTAATAGGGTGAATGTTTGTTCACAACGCGCTATCTGACTGAAATTAGGTGTATTTAAAAAAGCATCGGGTTTCACCCGAAGCTGTGCGAATAAACCGTGTATATTTCTCAATTGTGGATAAGCAGTTAGACTAGATATCTGGTGTCACACAATTGAGCGATGACATTCAGTAGTATCAAGGATGAACTATGACTGACCTACACCTGAAAAATCTCATCACTGCCGGATTCGCTTCTTTTTTTCTGCTGTTGGCAGTTCAAGCAAGCATGTTGCTTGGCAGTGAATTACACCAGACCAACAGGCTTTTACTGGCGACCACTTTTGTCATCCTGCTGATAGGTGGATTCATCGCTTTTTATGTCACCCGTCAAATTCGCCAAAAAGAAACGACCTGTCATGTTGAGTCTGCGAAGGCACGTAATGCAGTAGAAAAGTTACGCTGGCAGGCAACGCATGATTCTTTGACGAGACTGGTCAATCGACGGGAATTTCGTCGTCGTGTCATTGCAGCATGTCGGCAAGCAGAAAAAACCGGTGCGCATCATGTCATTGCGCAAATTAATTTGGACAGGTTTAAAACCGTTAATGATCATTGTGGACATCGCGCTGGCGATACGTTGTTAAGCCAGCTACCCAGCTTGTTGAAAGAGGCGCTGACTGACAAAGACACCCTTGCCAGAATCTCTGGCGATGAATTTGCCTTATTGCTCCTTGATACTGACATGATGCGTGGTAAGGAAGTGGCGGAACAGTTGCGCAAAATTGTCAGTAATTTCCGATTTTTTTGGGACAACCGAGATTTTGAAGTGGGTGCGAGTATTGGTGTCGTACCCATTAATCAAAAATATTGCCACCTACAGGAAGTATTGACTGCGGCTGACACGGCTTGTCACCAAGCGAAAACGGCTGGGCGAAATCGAGTCTGTGTACTTGAATCTTGTGACCAGCTGTTAGTGGAGCGCCAGGGCAATGTGCGATGTGCTCAGGAGTTGCCACGGGCCATTCGTAGTAATCGTATGGAGCTTTACGCGCAGGAAATCTGTCCTCTTTGGGCCAATGAACCCGGTCACTACTATGAATTGCTCGTACGCTTGAACCTCGAAAATGGCAAGCAAATGAGCCCAAAACAATTCATTCCTGTGGCTGAGCAATATGGTTTGGCGGTTGATCTGGATCGCTGGGTGATTTATCAGGCACTCGCTTGGTTGGGTGAACAGAATCAGGCTGCTGCACTTTGTTCGCTGGGTGATGAAAGTGATTGCTATTGTAAATTATCGATCAATCTTTCAGGTCAGTCGATATCAGACACAGGCTTTTTGAACGAAGTCTTGAGTATACTCAATGAGGCGAATGTGAGTCCCGGGCAACTGGTTTTTGAAATTACTGAAACAGCGGCAGTGACGAACCTTTCGGCGGCACAACACTTTATTGATGCGCTACACCAGCAAGGGTGTAAGTTTGCACTGGATGATTTCGGCAGCGGCATGTCATCGTTTGGATATTTGCAAAAACTAGATGTTGACTACGTTAAAATTGACGGCAGTCTGGTCAGTAAGGTTGCTAAAGGCGGATCTGAAAACGCGATGATCAATGCGATTGTTCACGTTGCCCAGAGTATGGGGGCGAAGACAATCGCTGAGTATGTTGAAGATAAATTGACGCAAAGCTTGCTTGAATCTGCTGGTGTAGATTATGTACAGGGATATTTGGTTCATAAACCCGTGCCACTACGGGGAATTGGTTCTGCGATTCGAGCAGATACCCGACAAATGACATTGGCTGTGTAAGTCACTCTCTGGTGAGTCGCAGCTGATCGCAACACACAAGCTTCATGGTAGAGTCGTTTGCCCAATGACTTTCTTAAAAAGACCATGACTGATTGTATATTTTGTAAAATTGCTGCTGGCAAAATTCCGGCTGATATCGTTTATCAGAATGATAATGTTGTTGTATTTAAAGATCTGAGTCCGCAAGCACCGGTTCATCTACTGGCGATTCCTCGCCAGCATATTTCCACGATTAATGACTTAAAAGCATCTGATGCCAATTCCATGGGGCAATTGTTTCTCGCAGCCAAAGAGGTGGCATCTGATGCAGGGCTCGGAGAATCCGGTTATCGCACCGTCATGAATTGCGGCGAAGGGGCAGGGCAGAGCGTCTTCCATGTACATTTACATATCCTGGGTGGGCGCGCACTCACCTGGCCTCCGGGATGAAGCAGGAAACGTTCAGCGTCGATACTCAAGGGCGTGGTACTTACGATTTGACAGCCCGTGCTAATCAAATCGTCACTGGCGTCGAAACGGGGCTTGCCCATATATTTTCTCATCACACCAGTTGCAGCTTAATGCTTTGTGAAAATGCGGACCCTGATGTTCGACGTGATCTTGAAACCTTCATGTCCGAACTGGCTATAGATGGTGATCCAAGGTTCGTACATCAAGATGAAGGGCCCGATGATATGCCCGCGCATATCCGCTCAATTTTAACGGGTATGGATCTGACGGTACCTGTGATGGATGGCAAATTAGGATTGGGAACCTGACAAGGGGTTTATTTATGGGAGCATCGGGTTGTTCCGCATAGACGAAAAATCACTGTGACGGTACAGACTTAACCTCTAAAAATGTAAGCACCCCTGAGGAAAACCGTGAACAGCAGATTTTTTATGCGAACCG
>CAZUAW010000135.1:0-3374 GCA_964618535.1 uncultured Thiotrichales bacterium | reverse complement strand
TTTGCGAAATACTGTCCATCCATGGACATAATTCGTTTTGCATCAGGTATACTGCGGCGTTCCTGCATCGGTTCCTCCGCGACGATAAGCTGCGAACCCCGCCAGGCCCGGAAGGGAGCAACGGTAGTGATGGACTCGGGCGCCGGAGTGTGGCTGATGCAGGTTCTAATTTTTCAATATTTTGATCCCCTTCTTTTTTGTGCTGCGAAATTTCAGGTTGATATCGTGACCGACAGGTAGCATCCTCTCACTATGAGTTATCAAGTTCTGGCGCGTAAATGGCGTCCTGCTAATTTTGAAGAAATCGTCGGTCAGGAGCACGTACTGCGTGCCATGATCAATGCACTGGATACGCAGCGATTACATCATGCCTATCTGTTTACTGGCACTCGCGGTGTGGGTAAAACCACGCTAGCGCGAATTCTGGCGAAGTGCCTTAATTGTGAAGCTGGCATTAGCTCCAAACCTTGCGGTAGTTGCCATGCCTGTACCGAGATTGCGGAGGGGCGATTTGTTGACTTGATCGAGGTTGATGCGGCTTCTCGCACCAAGGTGGATGACACCCGTGAGCTGCTAGACAACGTGCAATACGCACCTTCTGCGGGTCGCTTCAAGGTCTATCTGATAGACGAAGTTCACATGCTCTCCAAGCACAGCTTTAACGCGCTGTTAAAAACGCTGGAGGAACCGCCTCCGCACGTAAAATTTCTGCTCGCAACGACCGATCCGCAAAAACTCCCAGTGACGGTACTATCACGTTGTCTGCAATTTAATCTCAAACGTGTTCCGGAAGACTTGATCACCGCGCATTTGCAGAAACTGCTGGAAGCTGAGTCAGTTGAGTTTGATGTGCCTGCGCTGCGGCATTTGGCGCATGCGGCAGAAGGCAGTCTGCGTGATGCTTTGAGCCTGCTGGATCAAGGCATTGCCTTTGGTAATGGCGAGGTTAGAGATGCAGATATCGGGCAGATGCTGGGGTCTATTTCACGCACCCATTTGAATTCACTGATGGCTGCGGTTGCTTCTGGCGATGCCAATCATGTCATGAGTGATGTGGCAGAGCTGGCATCACTTTCTCCTGATTATGATGCTGTGCTGGCGGCGATGATCACCTTGCTCCATGATCTGGCATTGTCTCAACATGTTCCCGAGAGTCTGGAAATGCATGGGCTGGATGTTCACGAATTGAGTGAAATAGCCGCGCAAATGCTGCCCGAAGATATCCAGCTCTACTACGAAATTGCGGTGCGGGCACGACGAGATTTATCGCTAGTACCGGATCCACGGCACGGGCTGGAAATGGCGTTGTTACGGATGTTGGCATTCAAACCTGCTGCTGGTGACACTTTACAAAAATCGTTACCTGCAAAGCAACCTACCGTATCTCGCCCAGCGCCTGCTGCTACAACGATGAGCTCACGGTCACCAGCTGCGTCTCCAGCACCAAGTGCAGCGGCTCCTACCGCTAGACAGGTAGCATCGCCTGCTCAATCTCAAGATGAGGGCTGGGATACATTGGTGCCTAAGCTAGGCTTGAGCGGAATGGCAAAGGCGTTTGTTAGCCATTGCACTATGACTGAACAGAGCGATAGTGCAATCACTCTCACGCTCGAAAAACGCCACGAATCGCTGCGCACAGATTCTGTTTTTAATAAAGTGGAAACCGCGTTGTCAGATCATTTTGGCAAACCTATGAGTTTGCAGGTTGCATTTAGCGAAGCTAATCTGGCATCTCCCGCTGAGAAGCAGCGTCAGCAGCAAGAAAGACAGCAACTGGAAGCTGAAACGTCCATCGCATCTGATCCGGTGGTGGAAGAGATACAAAACCAGTTTGGCGCTGCTATCATACCCGGATCAATAACACCCAAACCATGAGGCACATATGAAAGGTGGACTAGGCAACATCATGAAACAGGCGCAGAAAATGCAAGCGGACATGGTGAAAGCGCAGGAAGAACTGGCGCAAATTGAAGTTACCGGCGAGTCAGGTGCGGGTATGGTAACGGTCGTGATGACCGGTAAGCATGAAATTCGTCGCATCAAAATTGATGATGAATTGCTCGGTGATGATAAGGATATGCTCGAAGATATGATTGCTGCGGCATTTAATGATGCTGTGCACAAGGTTGAGTCTACCACTAAGGATAAAATGTCCGGGTTAAGTGCTGGGCTACCTGCTGGGATGAATCTGCCATTTTAAGCCGATGATTCTATGAGTGAGACATCGCTGCTAAATCGCCTGATTGATTCATTGCGATGCTTACCTGGCGTCGGGCCAAAAACAGCCCAGAGAATGGCGTTTCATTTGCTGGAACGTGACCGCAGTGGCGCGACGTTACTGGCCAGCACACTGCAGCAATCAGTTGAGCAAATTGGTCAATGCCGCCAGTGTCGAACCTTAACTGAAAAAGAGGTTTGTGAGATTTGCAGTAATCCTGGCAGAGATTCGGGGCTACTGTGTATCGTTGAACACCCTACCGATGTGATTGCCATCGAAGCATCGACTCAGTACCGAGGATTCTATTTTATTTTGATGGGACGACTCTCGCCTCTGGATGGTATCGGTCCAGAAGAACTCGGTTTTGACAGTTTGGAAATGCGCCTTGCGAGCGGCGAAGTTAAAGAATTAATTCTCGCAACCAATCCAACTGTGGAAGGAGAGGTCACCGCCAATTATATTCACGAAATGGCGCGTCACGCAGGCGTACAAACCAGCAGAATTGCCCACGGCGTACCTTTCGGCGGCGAGCTGGAGTATGTTGATGGGCAGACTCTGGCGCATGCGTTTGATGGTCGTACCAACTACTAGCCCGAATATTTCATGAATTCATGCAATATCCGGGCTAGGGAATGTTTTATGTACGTTCCTAATTCCGTCCTCAATTAACCGAGAAGTAACATGAAATTCAATTATAAAATTTGGGTCTTACCTTTGTTTGGCCTGCTGGTTCTGGCTGCTATGCAAATTTTTCAGAGCAGGCAATCAGTCGAACCTGAGTTTGGTGGTGATTCAAGCGCAGGCGTTGAGATGCTTATGGCTGCCTATGAATCGCAGCAATCCAAGGTGTGGGTTGAAGTGAGTGGAGTGGTGCACAAAACGCTTGCTGACGACAATAAGGGAAGTCGGCATCAACGCTTTATTTATAAGCTGAATAATGGCCATACCGTTCTGGTCGCGCATAATATTGATCTCGCTCCTTATGTGCCGCTCGAGCAGGGAGATGCGCTCAATATTCGTGGGCGTTATGAGTGGAACAAAAAGGGTGGGGTGCTGCACTGGACACATCACGATTCCAAAGGGCATATCCGTGGCGGCTGGATTGAGCTGGATGGTAAACAGTACAAATGAGTGGATTCACTGCGATGGGCCCTAG
>CAZUAW010000134.1:0-6402 GCA_964618535.1 uncultured Thiotrichales bacterium | reverse complement strand
TCTATATCTGGACGACGACACGGTGCGCGGCTGGCATAAACAATATGTGGCCGATGATCCATGCAACAAGGCCCCTCTAAGTCAGGAAAAAACCATACGAAAGCGGACACGCGCATCGCGGATTGGCCCAAATACAATCACTTGGGAAGGTTTCTGAACATTCGTGGTTTGGCTAAAAATGCTTTTGAATTCATGATCCATTCCAGAATAGATTTTGCAGTCCTCGACTTCACCCGAGGCAACACGAATAATGAGTTCTTTATTGCGGCCAACAATGCGGGCGGCATTCTTGCTTGTGGTAATGCGCTTATCCGTAGGCACATGAAACTGGATAAATACCTCGGGAAATTTTCCAGAATGTTTAAAGCTATCTATAATTTGGAACGTATCTCGGTCTTCCACGATAACAGTTCGTTTCAGCCTGACGCCGCGATACATCCAAGATGTTCCTTGAAATACTGCGGCAAAGTTTTCATTTCCTGATTTATCGAGCGTCAAGGTAGGTCGCGTGTTTTCATCTGGAAGCTTACGCTGGGCAGGTACGCCGCGGATATAGGGTACATTATGTGCCAAAGCCGAGCGCATATAGATCCGAACTGGATCAGTTTGATTGTGATTATACAACCCACTATCGATCAACCAATGTTCACCATATCCCTGTAACAGAATATTCAAGTCATCATCCTGTCGATGATACTGGCTTAAAAATCCGGATTTCATAACCAGATGCACGTGATCACGCCACGGGAACCATTCAGAGCGATAAATCGCATATCCAGCATGAGGGTAAATTGCCACGTTGCTTTCAGCTGGCTGACCCTGGACTCCGCCAGAATTGACGTATTCCGCGTGCTGATAATTGGATAAGTTTTTAAGCTCAGCAGGCAGATGACCGCCACGCACAGTGGAATCGCCGAGCAATGCCAATCTTCGGTCCGGTCCTGTAATCCAAGTGGTAAACAGCAGGGCCTTGTTAAGAAGGCCATCGAAGTCAAAGGTGATATCGATACCAAGCGTTTCTACGACAAACCGCGCCCGCACTAGGTTGGCTGTCATCCCAACATGATAGGCTGGGCTGTTTTCTACGTGGACACCTTCATGATTGAAAGCAAAGTTCATTTCGTCAATTAGACGGTCCAATCCGACCTTTAACCATTCCGAGGTATCGTAGAATTCACTAAAGACCCGTGAAGCAAGCACCAAGGCCAATGCCTGATCATATCCATGATTGGTATGCTTACTGTAAAATTCCTCTCGTAGCAGCAAAGTCGCGTGTTGCTGCGCCAAATCTGGAAAATCAGGACCGTCTGAGGCCACCGCCATCAATGACAAGCAGTCCAGACGCAGTGCTGTAGCATGATCATGCCAAGGAAATTGGCCAAGAGTTTCAGGATTGATTTCACCGTAAAGCTTGATCCAATCACGCACTAAAGTTTCGACATCGCCCCAAGCACCTACAGCCATTAACAAATTCAGCGGCGCGAAACTGTGCATGGAAAATTTCCACGTTCGGCTTGAATGGTCACCGCTTTCCCAAAAACTATCAGCAATTGGAATATTTTTGTAGCTGTGCAAGGAAATCTGTTTTCGCTGAATAATCCCGTCGGCATTTTCTGATACGATTTCATTTAATTTTGGGAGGTATTGCTCCAGCAGTTTGGCGCGATCTTCTTGAGAGAGTGTCATTTCTTTTCCTTGCGCTGTGATATCTTTATTTTACTTGGCCGATGATCCATGCAACAAGGCTTCTAATAAGTTCTAATAAGAAAGCCGCCTAATTGCCCCACACTTTTTTGTACTCTCCTACAACCCGAAACGCAAACATGCTAGAAATGGGATGCTGTCACCCGTTAACTATGAATGGCAGCACGAAATGAACAAGCAAGGTGTCTAGAAAACTAGGACCACTTCACTCCCTAGGGCGGCATATTTTTGTACTTTTAAAATATATACTGTTACTAGCTTATTCAGGTGCCAAACCTACTTACCGTCAATGTTAGAAAAAGTACAACCCCTTTAAAAATGGTAAAATATAATGATATACTCTAAAGAAATAAAAATGGATATTTATGCTAATATTCAGGGAAAATCAGTTCTTGTTGTTGGAAATCATTTAACTGACATTGCAATACAAATTGCCGGTTCTGGGAAATCAGTTTTAAGGGTGGGAGAGAGCACAAGCATTCCTTCTAGCCTAGAAAAACAATTGACCGATCAGCAAGGGCAACTAGAATTTATAGAACCCGATGTATTTTCCGAAGGTCTGGGCGATCGCATTTTTGAAACAATCATTGTGGCTCCTCAGTTTAATTCTCCGCAAAAAGGCGAAGCATTCATTGAGCAAATTTTCAAACACCTAGCGTTTAAGGGACGGCTGCTCACTCTATATTCGTTTGGTTATGACGATGATGTATCTACACAAAATATTACCTACCTGTTAGATCCCCTTAAAGCTGTTCACTCTAGGTTTTCAGTTGAAAATATCATCATTCAAGACCAGATTCTTTTATTATGCTGTGATCGCCGCCGATCCAAAGCAAAGGCTGTAACGAATATCACTGCTGCAGATGTTGAGAAAATAGAGGAAGAGTTTTCTCGGATTGAAACAGGCTTGAGATTACAGACCAGTTCCGGAGCGGATACATCTGCTGCCAAAGTCGAAGCTGCTAGGATTGAAGCTGCCCTCAGCGAACAAATGATGAAAAACGCCCTTCTATTGTTAAATCACTACGATATCGAAGGTGGTAAAAAGCTTAAGCGTGGCAAAACCGTCGGAGAACAACTCTTGTTGCGTCTACAGCATGTATTGATGCAATTGCAGGATGCCCGGCGAGGAATACCTCAAGCCCCGATAGAAGCCAAAAAAACTAAAGCCGCGGATAATGCTATAAGTGCCGCAGAAAAAGAAGAACTAGAAGCCAAGCTGGAAGCGTTACAAGAAGAATTGCAAAGTGAGCGCGCCGCGTTAGAGCAAAGCCGCAAATTAGAGATCTTGCCAACGAACCGTCCGTTCAAAATCCGCCCCCTACGCAACAGTGCAGGCTGCCGTCTGCGGGTCGCCGGCATCATGGATGAATTCACCACCGCTTGCTACGCCCCTGAATGCGATTATCTCGCTCTAGATCCCGAATGTTGGCAAGAGCAACTGAATGAATTCCAACCTGATTTGGTATTTATTGAATCCGCGTGGCACGGCAACGACGACAAGTGGCACCTAAAGGTTAGCACCCTATCCCCAGAATTAGATGGTGTATTGGCCTGGGCTAAAGTCACGGATACCCCGTCAATATTTTGGAACAAAGAAGACCCAGTGCATTTCGTGGTTTTTCTGGATGTGGCGGCGAAATGTAATGTGGTGTTTACCACCGATATTGACTGCATCCCATCCTATAAGAAGTATCTTGGGCATAATCAGGTTTACCTTCTACCTTTTGCCGCACAGCCCAATGCACATAATCCGATTAAAAAGTATGATCGCAAAGACGCGTTCAACTTTGCAGGTTCGTATTATCTACGCTACCCAGAGCGGCAACGCGACATTGCCACGTTGCTTGAAACACTAAAAGAAATCAAGCCGGTCGAGATTTACGATCGAAATCATGGAAAAACTCACCCGCACTACATATTTCCGGATGAATACCAGTCAATGATTTTAGGCAGCCTGCCATTTTCAGAAATTGACAAGGCATATAAAGGCTATCGTTATGGTATCAATATAAATTCCATCAAGCAGTCACAAACAATGTTTGCGCGGCGTGTTTTTGAAATGATGGCCTCTAATACAGTTGTGATTAGCAATTTTTCACGCGGCGTTCGGATGATGTTTGGTGATTTAGCAATCTGTACGGATGACGGACAACAGATCAAAAATAAGCTTGCTCCAATTGTAAGTGATACAACTTATTATAGAAAGTTTCGTCTGCTAGGTTTGCGGAAAATTATGAGTGAGCACACCTATCGTTCCCGATTGAAGTATATTTTGGGCAAAGTTGTGCAACATGACGCCTTAGACGACCAGCCCTCTGTTGCGGTGATGGCTGTGTTGGAAAATGCGGCACAACTTAAAACGATTCAGGAAAATTGGGCGCGGCAGAATTTTGAAAAAAAGCAGCTTTTCTTATTGGTGCCACGTCGTACGAACACACTAAATCTAAGTGAAAACATTAGTGCTTTCACAACACAACAAGCACTGGTCGATGCGGTGATGGCGCAAAGTGAAACCATTGATTTCTTTGGCGGGATGGTGGCTAACGACTATTATGGGCCCAGCTATTTGACGGACTTGTTACTGGCTGAACAATATAGCGATGCGGATGGCTTTGGTAAGGTTGCTCACTATACGGCAAAAGATAAGGGTTTTAGAACCAAACGTACCATTATTGAACTAACTCAGGCAGATGCCTGTTATACGGCTGCAGACAGTTTATTCTTGCGCTGTTCTATCCTACGAGCCAGCCGTCTTGACCCATCGTTGTTAAACGCATTTATGAACAACCCACAAAAAATGAACGTGCGGGATATGTCGTTTTTAGCTCTGGATGAGTTTAACTATTGTCGCACAGCTACGGCTGAACAGGCAGCAGAAATAGTTGATGATCTTGTTATACCTTGGCAGGGCCTTAAAGTCGAAACCCTGCTTAGCACTGCTGAAACATTACCCCCTGGATTGCCACGTAAAAATTTAGCTGGCAGCTCTGAGGAAAGCCTAGATGTTGATCGCTTAGCAAGTTACTTGCGGGTATCGAAATCGGCACCAGTTACAGCGACAAAGACTTCAAACCAATATATCCTGACCTCAAAATTAGCTGAGAAAACGACTAATTACGTCTGGATGAACCGGAAATTTGAGCGCTCAGATATTAATTTGGTCAACCAAAGCCAGCTTAGCTTTGAGATGGAAAAAACAACAAAAGAGGCCCATTTCGTTTGTGATTTTTACCGCGCCGATGACACTAAAATCAGCCATTCAATGTTACCAGCCGGTGGCAACCATTCCTTGGCTATTCCTACGGATTGTACAAAATTACGCTTTGGCATACGTGTCGTCGGTTCTGGCGTGATAAAGCTGAGCAAAGTTGTTTTTGGTTCCGGCAGAGCGTTTCCACCAACAGTAATAGGACGCACAGATACATTGGTTCTGACCAAGCAATACCCTTCTTATGATGATCTATATAAGTATGGATTCTTGCACACCCGAGTGCGCGGGTATCGCAAGAAAGGCCTAGACGTTGATATTTTCCGAATAAACACAAATATTGATAAACCTTATGATGAATTCGAAAACGTAAATGTTGCGTCTGGTGACGCCAAACTGTTGGATACAATGCTGTCTTCAGGGCAATATCGTCACGTCCTGGTCCACTTGCTTGATCGGAACATGTGGCGCGTATTGAGTAAATATCTGGATAAAATCAAGGTTACTATCTGGATACACGGTGCGGAAATTCAGGCGTGGCAACGACGTTCATATGAATTCTCGCGTATGGACAAAGATCAGATTTCTTTTCAAAAGAAGCTTAGCGCAGGGCGGATGAAATTGTGGAATGAGGTGTTCTCTAATACGTCTGACAATTTGCACCATGTTTTTGTCTCGCGCCATTTTATGGGCGAGATTATCGAAGATGTTGGATTAGGTCCCAAAGAGGGGCAGTATTCAATTGTCCACAACCATATTGATGGTGACATCTTCCGTTACGTTGAAAAAGATATAGAGCAACGCAAGAAAATCTTATCAATCCGGCCCTATAGCAGTATGAAATACGCGAATGACCTTAGCGTTAACGCGATTATAGAGCTATCAAAGCGCCGCGTTTTCAAAGCGCTTCATTTTTATATTGCTGGCGACGGTGAATTATTTAACTCTCTAACAGAACCGCTGCAGGCCTTTAAAAACGTAACCCTACATCGCGGCTTCCTAAGCCACACAGAAATTGCTGCACTACACAAGCGCTATGGAGTTTTCTTGACTCCAACTCGAATGGACAGCCAAGGTGTATCACGTGACGAAGCCATGGCATCAGGTTTGGTACCTGTGACAACTAAAGTCGCCGCTATTCCAGAATTCGTAGATCGCGGTAGTGGTGTTCTAACCCCGCCAGAAGACCCGATTGCCTTGGCGGATGCGATCGAAGAGCTGTATAAAAAACCAAAGCATTTCTTGCGTCTCTCAAAAGGGGCTGCTGAACGGGTGCGGCAACAATCAGGGTTTTCGCAAACAATCGCACGTGAAATTGAGTTAATCCGCAGATAATTATAGCCATAGTGGGGTTCTGTCGCAAAGATTTCCTATACACGAGTAATGCTGAGATTGCTAAGTTTAGGCAGCCAAGCTGTCAATGATCGTTTAAAACTGACCCACCTTTGAGGAGCAATGAAGTGGTCCTGCTTTTTAGGACAGTTTTG
>CAZUAW010000133.1:0-6413 GCA_964618535.1 uncultured Thiotrichales bacterium | reverse complement strand
CAGAACAGACGACGCCATCAGCACCCGCAGCTTTTGCCAGCAACGCATATTGCGTGACCAACTCAGCAGCATGCTTTGTCTGCCCAAGGTCTTTTAAATCGGCATCACTCGTTGATGTTAAAACAGTGACGGCGATCAAATACGGTTTATGCTCAAGCGCGTCCAACGCTTCTCGTGCCGCCTGAATCATATTGGTTCCACCGCATGCACATTGAGCATCCATACTCCCAGCTCTGCCGCAGCCCGACAGGCTGCTGCAACGGTATTCGGGATATCGTGGAATTTGAGATCGAGAAATACATCAAACCCCGCCGCCACCAGATCTTTCACCAGCTCAGGACCGCCGGCAACAAACAACTGGAAACCAACTTTCACGCGACATTGCCGAGGATCGAGTCCAGCAGTAAACTGTTTTGCCTTATCTGCTGAATCGAAATCCAGCGCAACGATGACCGGTTTTATGCATCCAGCCATGTGTACTCCAACGGGTTTTGGTAGGGTCGAACAGAACCCCAGCTTTGACAGCCAGGACATTGCCAAAAAACGGTATTGGATTCAAAACCGCAATGCGTACAGTGGCATGCCATGTTACTGGAAAGACGCGAATCCAACACGCGACCCAACGCTTCAAAAGACGCCTGAATTTCACCTTTGGTGGTATCACGCATTTTCTCCAAATAGGACTTGATAATATACGGCGAGGCTTCTTCGCGGCTTAATTCCTCATGCAATAATTCATCTACTTCCTCTGTATCACCCAGCGCCAGATGCGTTTTGATGAGAAAAAATCGTGCTGCCGCATCATGCCGATAGTCAGCATACTCATGAACAAATGCGGGGAACTGTGGCAGTAAATCCTTTTTGCGAAAAAGATCATGGAGATGCTTCAAGACAATCGGCGAGAAATTTCGATCCTTTTCAAGTGCCACCCGAAAGTGTTTGATAGCCGCTTTGCCATTCCCTTGTGCGGCACTAATATCTCCAGCCTGAATATGCGCTCGGATACATTCAGGATCGCTTGCCAGCGCACGTTTTACCGTACTATTGGCCAGATCCATTTTCTTGCTGCGAACACATTGCTCTACCAATTCACAGTAGTAGTGCGCAATACGTGAATGTTGCGGCACTTTGCAAGATTTTTGCAGCAACTTCGCCATCTTGACCGCTGTTTCCCACTCTTTCTCCTGCTCATACAGATTACGCAGATAACGATACACTTCGGGATTTCCTGAACCTGAGTCGGCCAATTGCAGGAGTATCGCTTCAGCACGATCCAGCAACCCCGATTTTAAGTAATCGATACCCAGTTGCAGCATCGCAGCATTACGTTGTTCTACTGACAGGGATGGTCTCGCAATCACATTTTGATGAATCCGAATCGCGCGATCTACCTCACCACGACGGCGAAACAAACTCCCCAACACCAAATGTGTTTCCACCGTATCTTCGTCGATATCAACCATCTCAACCAATAGTTGAATGGCTTTATCTGATTGCTCGCTGAGTAGGTAGTTTAGCCCCTGAATACACTGATTCGCATAGGACTTACTGCTTTCAGAGTCTTTGGCACTACCTTTAGTGTATTTTGAATTTGAGAATTTTGGAACAGAGAAACCAGAGGTAGATTTAGTGTATTTGCGGCTCGCCATAAACCAGCCCGAGGCAGCGGCAACCGGCAACAACAACCACAATAATGGTTCCAACTCAGGAATCCTCGATAGGCTGCTTTCTTAATAGATTGAGCTCGGTTTGCGAGTCTCGAAGTTGTTTATTGAGTTTGCGAATTTCGCTGGCTTTTCCCAGCAAGCCCATTGTACTGACAACAAAGCCCAGTAATACACCAAAAAACATGCTGATGATAATGGTTGTTGCAAAGGGTAATTTAAATTTCGTAAAAAATAGATTGATACCCACTTCACCGGGATTAAGCACCGTAAAGAATATTGCCGCAGCAGCAGCAATGATAAAAATAGTCAGATAGAACAGTGCCTTCATTGTAATGGTCGACTCAGATTATTCCTGAATTGTCTGACCCACTGAATCCATCACCCGCTCACGCAGCTGTTTGCCAGGCTTGAAATGCGGGACATGTTTACCGCTTAGATGAACGGACTCACCCGTTTTGGGATTGCGGCCCGCGCGTGGCTCTCGAAAATGCAGTGAGAAACTACCAAAACCACGGATTTCAATACGATCGCCATCAGCTAGCGTTTGACTCAACTGTTCAACCAGAATTTTAACGGCTAATTCGACATCCTTTCCATGCAGATGAGGCTGTCGACCAACCAGTCTTTCAATCAAATCAGATTTTGTCATACAAAAAGCTCTCTCAGAACATCTTGAAAGTTATGTCAGAAACAAATCCGGGTTCAATCAATGAACCCGGATTTCCAAACCGATGTTACTCGGTCTCACCCATTTTCGATTTAAGATCCTTCAGAGCATCCGCCATCGAGCTACTACCAACCGACTGGTTGCTGTATTCACGCATGGAGCTACGCTCATCATCGTTATCCTTAGCTTTAATGGACAGCGAAATTGCGCGTTGCTTGCGATCAACACCAATAGATTTAGCTTCTACTTTATCACCTACTTTCAGGATAGTAGACGCATCTTCAACGCGATCTCGGGACAATTCAGAAGCACGTAAAATACCCACCACTGATTCTGCCAGATCAATCATCGCCGCCTTAGCATCAACTTCGGTAACCGTACCGGTGACGATGGTGCCTTTAGGATTCGCAACCATGTACATGGAGAACGGATCTTTATCGAGTTGCTTAACACCCAAAGAAATACGCTCACGCTCAGGATCAACTGCCAGAACAACGGTCTCAAGCTCATCACCTTTGGTGTAAGAGCGAACAGCCTCTTCACCGACCTCATTCCAGGAGATATCAGAGAGATGAACGAGTCCATCAATACCGCCATCCAGACCAATAAAGATACCGAAATCAGTAATTGACTTGATCGCGCCAGAAACATGATCGCCTTTGTTATGCGTTGCAGCAAAATCATCCCATGGGTTAGGAATACATTGCTTCATACCCAGCGAGATACGACGACGTTCTTCGTCAATATCGAGGATCATCACTTCACGTTCCTGAGTCAGGTGTACAACTTTGGCAGGATTGATGTTCTTGTTAGTCCAATCCATTTCTGAAACGTGAACCAGACCTTCAACACCATCTTCGATCTCAACAAAACAACCGTAGTCAGTAATGTTAGTGACCTTACCAAACAGGCGTGAACCTTCAGGGTAACGACGCGCCAGATCAGCCCAGGGATCATCACCCAATTGCTTGAGGCCTAGAGATACGCGGTTACGCTCTTTATCAAACTTAAGCACTTTAACCTTGATTTCCTGACCCACTTCTACCACTTCAGAAGGATGCTTAACACGCTTCCAAGCCATATCGGTGATGTGCAACAGACCGTCGATACCACCGAGGTCGAGGAAAGCACCGTAATCGGTTAGGTTCTTGACGATACCTTCGAGTACCAGACCGTCTTCGAGACGTTCCAGCAACGCTTCACGTTCAACACTGTACTCAGACTCAACCACAGCACGACGAGAAACAACCACGTTGTTGCGTGCCTGATCCAGTTTGATGAGTTTAAATTCTAGTTCTTTGCCTTCGAGGAAGGTCGTATCACGAACCGGACGAACATCAACCAGTGAACCTGGCAGGAATGCACGTACGCCTTCAAGCTCAACAGTGAAACCACCGCGAACCTTGCCAGTAATCACACCTTTGATGATCTCGTCATCAGCCAGTGATTGCTCCAGCACTTTCCAGGCTTTTTCACGCTTGGCTTTTTCTCTCGAGAGGCGGGTCTCGCCCAAGCCATCTTCGATTGATTCAAGCGTGACATCGACCAAATCGCCAACTGCAACTTCCAGCTCGCCACTCGGTGAATAAAATTGATCTATAGGAACAACGCCCTCTGACTTGAGACCCGCATGGACAAGAACAACGTCAGGAGTGATATCGATTACAGTGCCGGTAATGATTTTACCGGGCTGCATTTGACTCAAGGAAACGCTTTCCTCAAATAATTCTGCAAAACTTTCAGACATGAATAATTAAACCAAAAACACCAAGGCTGAGCTTCTAAAAGAAACATATTGCCGAGGCACCCAATTAGAGTTAAAAAAACAGTGTAAACGCGCTGGATTTTCCAGTTTCGCTACACCACCAAATCTCTTTCAGAGACATATTTCATCGCACATTCCACCATCTCAGCGATGGGGATATCCGAGCAATCAACGACGACAGCGTCATCAGCAGGCCGCAGCGGAGAAGCCGATCGACTGGCATCTCGTTCATCACGGTCTGATATCTCGCGAAAAAGACCGTCAATACTAGTCTTAAATCCTTTTTCTTTCAACTGCTTATGCCGTCTTTTCACGCGTTCTTCCAGACTGGCGGTTAAAAAAAGCTTGAGTTCGGCATCTGGGAACACCACCGTACCCATGTCACGCCCATCAGCAACCAACCCTGGCGCTACCCGAAAGTCTTGCTGTCGCTGCATTAAAGCCGCACGAACCTCTGGAATCACCGCGACTTTTGAGGCCATCTCACCGCTCTGCTCAGTTCTTAATTGCTTGCTGACATCTGCGCCTCGCAGCAGCGTGACAGGATCACCAACGTCATTATCACGAAACTCAATATCCAGATTGGCCGCTGCCTCAACTAACGTTGGAATATCATCCAGAGATAAATTCGACTGCTTGACTTCCAGCCCCAGAAGGCGATAAATCGCGCCGCTATCGAGGTAATACCAGCCTAACTTTTTTGCCAGTAACCGGCTCAGCGTGCCTTTGCCAGACCCACCTGGCCCATCAATGGTAATCACCGGTGCTTTAGACATCGTGTGCCGCCAGCTTTAAGCCGATTGAATCACAAGCCTGGATAAAATCTGGGAACGAAGTATCCACGTTTCGGCAATCGTGAACAAGTATTTCATGCGAGCTGCGCAACGCTGCCATCGTAAAGGCCATTGCAATACGATGATCGCTATGCGCATCCACCTCACCCCCAGTGAATTCACTGCTGCGAATGATCATCCCATCCGGCGTCGGCTGCGCATCAATGCCGCAAGCAACCAGACCATCGGCCATCACCTGAATCCGGTCACTCTCTTTAACGCGTAACTCTTGCGCACCTGTTAATCGAGTCTCGCCCGTTGCACAGGCAGCCGCCACAAACAGCACTGGAAACTCATCAATCGCCAGCGGCACCAGCGCTTCAGGGATATCGATACCTTTAAGTTGTGCGCTGCGAACACGAATATCGGCAACCGGCTCACCGCCCACTTCGCGCGCATTTTCCAGCGTAATGTCAGCACCCATTAAACGTAAAATGTCGATGACGCCGGTGCGCGTTGGGTTAATACCAACATGCTCCAGCAATAAATCAGAACCCTCGGCAATGCTCGCGCCGACCAGAAAAAAAGCTGCTGATGAAATATCCGCAGGGACATCAATATCGGTTGCGGTTAATTGGCCGCCACCTTGAAGACTGATGGTGCTCCCCTCGCGCTGCACCTCATAACCAAAACCACGCAGCATTCGCTCACTGTGATCTCGCGTCGGCGCAGGCTCAGTGACGCTGCTTTTCCCCGCCGCATACAATCCCGCCAACAGCACAGAAGACTTCACCTGCGCGCTGGCAACCGGCATAGCATAATGAATACCCGAAAGCGTCTGCCCACCCGAGATTTTAAGTGGCGGTGTACCATCCGATTCAGCCGCAATTTTCGCGCCCATAGCGCTCAGCGGTTTCGTCACCCGCCCCATCGGTCTTTTGTTCAAGGAATGATCGCCTTGCAGAATGGCATCAAAAGCCTGGCCTGCGAGCAAACCGCTCAACAAGCGCATCGAAGTACCAGAATTCCCCAAATCTAGCGGTGCAGTCGGCGCAGTCAGCCCCTGCATACCAACCCCGTGAATCTCAACCTTGCCATCATCTGGCCCATCAATCGTCACACCCATCGAGCGGAACGCATCAATCGTCGCCACACAATCATCACCCGACAAAAACCCACTCACATGCGTCACGCCCTCAGCCAGCGCACCCAGCATAATAGAACGGTGGGAAATAGACTTATCACCCGGCACTCGCAAGCGACCTTGCAGCACCCCGCCGGGCTGTATACGAAAATCCAACTGATGACTCATAACTGTTTAAACCAAGAATGAATGGGCTAGCCTTCCAGTGAAAACCAAGCACCTAAAAACGACCGGTTACTTCGAACGCGATACAATGCCAGAATCATAAGCAATCTGCATGTAGAAAATCTCAGCATTTCAACTACGCTCTAACTATGCCCGACTTATTCAAACCCCTAAACGACCAGGAAATTGAACAGCTTGACCGCTTTCTGCTGGATCGCATTCCTGAAGATGA
>CAZUAW010000132.1:0-6419 GCA_964618535.1 uncultured Thiotrichales bacterium | reverse complement strand
AAACAATATATTAAGCGAGATTCTCATGAATTCATGCAATATCCGGGCTAGACGTAACGCTCGGAACGTCGCCAGGAAATTGCGCGCTATTGACGGGATTGGTTGGCTTGCTGTTGTACGCAAGATGCTGGGTACGCCGCCAATGGTATTGCTACAGGGAAGCTGATGTTCGCTGTAAGAACAATTGTGTTGGTGTATAAATTTGAAATCAATTAATAGCATCACTTCTCTTTTGGATCAAAGAGGCGCATTTTTTTCTGGTACTGCTACTGCTACTGGTCTCGAGAGACTCCAGTGTATGACAAGCTCCTTAACGTTGGATGTTTGGGTACTGAATTTTCGGGGGTAACCCTTCAACTAACCTTCTCTGCACCAATTGTAGCTTGAAGTGGCTCGAACGGTAAGGATTCGCGGCATAGTTCATCGAGATGAACAAAGGCGATTCCCCAAAATGCTCCATATGGCGCGTTAATTTCGCCAAATAGCGATGAGTTTCCCTGGAGAAGAGATCTATTTTTTGCACGGACTCATCTTGCTCCAGCGCTGATTCTGGTATCAACTTATTTCATGCGCGTCCCTAAGGCTGGCTGAGACAGTTTTTGCTATGTGACTTTTCCAGTAACTGCATAATACTGTCGCCCGTTTGTGGTTTTCCAAGGAGAAACCCTTGTGCTTCTTCACAACCTTGTGAGGTCAGAAAAGCGAGCTGTTCTTCAGTTTCTATACCTTCTGCAATTACGGTTAGATTCAGGCTATGCGCCATGGCGATAATCGCTTTTGTAATGGCAGCATCATCTTTGTCTGATGGAATATCCGTGACAAATGAGCGATCAATTTTTAATATGGAAATCGGTAATCGCTTAAGATAACTGAGCGATGAATAACCAGTGCCAAAATCATCGATAGAAAGACGTAAACCCATTTCTTTTAAGGTATGTAATGCCTCAATAGTTTGTCCGTGATCCTGCATGATCAAGTTTTCTGTGAGTTCCAGGTCAAGATAAGCGGGATCCATTTTTGATTGCTCTAGAGCATTTTGGATTTCTGCAACCAGCTTTGGGTGTTGAAATTGAAGTGAGCTGAGATTTACCGCTACTCGTAGCGGGGGGAAGCCCGCATCCAGCCACTTTTTATGTTGCTGACAGGCTGTACTGAGCACCCATTCACCAATTTCAACAATTAGACCAATCTCTTCCGCCAGAGGAATAAAATCGCCAGGTGATACCATGCCAAGTTCTGGATTATTCCAGCGAATCAGGGCTTCAACGCCCACCATTTTGTAGGGATCAAGTTGGAATAGTGGCTGGTAATTTAAAGTAAATTCATTTTTCTCCAATGCATTGCGCAGTTGTGTTTCCAGGTTGAGGCGTTCCAGTGTATTTTTATTCATCGACTGGTGGTAAAACCTGAAATTATTTCTGCCACTTCCTTTAGCGTGATACATGGCTGTATCGGCATTGCTGATTAAGGTATCTACATCTTCTCCATCTTCTGGAAAAATGGAGATGCCTATGCTCGGAGTAACCCGTAGTTCCTGTTTTTCAAGCACTATTGGGCGAGACAAGTTACTAAGAATTCTTTGCGCTACAGTGGCTGCATCAGCAGAATTTTTAATGCCTGTTAAAGCTACAGTAAATTCATCGCCACCTAATCGAGCAACTTCATTTTTAACAGAAGAACTGACTTTTTTATATTCCAATACGGAGCTTGAAGCCAGGCAATCCGTAGCACGAACATTTTCTTTTAAGCGACTTGCAATTGTCGTCAGGACTTGATCACCGACGGTGTGCCCGAGCGTGTCATTAATTCGCTTAAAGTCATCGAGGTCAATAAACAGGGTTGCCACTTGCTGTTTGAGTCGCCTGGCATTTTCGATAGCAAGAAATAGACGTTCCTTGTACGTTGCGCGATTAATTAACCCGGTTAAACTATCAAAATAAGCCAAGCGACGGATTTTTTCCTCATCCTGGCGTCGACGTGTGATGTCCTGGATTATTCCGGTGATTTGAATGAGTTCACCGGTAGCGTTCAATTCAGGTTCCCCCGTCATGTAGACGTAAACCTTTTTTCCGCGCGTTTCTTTGAGGCGAAATTCAATGGCAAATGCGCGTTTATCCAATCTCGCTTTTTTTAATGATGCTGTAACCGCAACCAGATCATCGTCATGAACTGCTTGATAAAAACCTGATAATCCATTTGACCAGGCTCCGGATTTTTTCCCGAAAATACTAAAGACTTCTGCTGAACACACCATTTGCTCATCTTCGATATTCCAGACCCAGTTCCCTAATTTTGCTAAACGCTGTGCATCGACTAATTGAGCATGCGTATTACGCGAATCTTTAAAGGCTCTTCCAGCGCGCATCATGTATCGAACTCGATGACTGAGGATTGACCAGTTAATGGGTTTTGCGGCGAAATCAGTAGCACCCGCATCAAATGCTTTTTCTATAGAAGCACTATCGTCCAGCCCCGTAATCATGAGTACTGGCACTGTTTCTCCATCTTCCAATAGACGTATGGCTTTACAGCTGTCGAAACCGTTCATGATCGGCATTTCAACATCCATCAATATAATATCAATGGATTGCTGGGCAAAAACTTCGATTGCTTCTGCACCGTTCTTGGCGGTAAAAACCTGCGTGCCCTCAGTGCTCAGAACTTTTTGTGCCAAAAGCAAAGCCATTGGATCATCATCTACGATCAGGACATTAGGCGCGTAATTATTTTTTGAAGAAGCTGTTGCTATGAGTTCAACTGGTTTCATTGTCTAGAGCTCCTATGACCCGCTGGTATTCTGTTTGAATTTGCAGCATTTTTTTCTGTGCTTTAGCTAGATTGCCGGATCTGCCAAGCTCCTCCATTTGCTTGCAATAGGCTGAAAGTTCTAATGCACCAATATTGGCACTGCTGGATTTCAAACTATGCGCTGCTTTACGGATGGTTTCACCACTTTTACCAGGCAAGGCAGCCTGCATTTCCTCTAGCTGTATTACAGCTGATTCCTTGAATTTGTCTGCTAAAAGACGCAGAAAGGATGAGCCGTTGTCATCCATGGAGCGAATAGTTTCTAGCACAACAGTATCGAGCGCTGAGGAGGACTCATTAGGTTGTAAATGTTCCTGAGGTGAGATCTGAGGAGGCAGGTCTTCAAAATTGGGATTTGATTTTTTGGTACTGAGCTTCATGGGTAGCCATGTACTCAGCACTTGTTCAAGCTGATTCAGGGTATACGGCTTACTGAGATAATCATCCATCCCAGCTCCGAGGCATTTTTCCCGGTCACCTCGAACAGCATTGGCTGTTAACGCAATGATCGGTAGCTTGAGCAGCTGTGGAAGCATTGCTTTGTCGTTGGTAGTCCGCTCTCGAATGGCTTGGCTGGCTTGATAGCCGTCCATTTCCGGCATCTGAATATCCATCAAAATCAAGTCGTAGTCTGATTTCTCTGTGGCTTCAACCGCTTCTCTACCATTATTCACAATGTCTGCCTCACAGCCCAGCAGGGCCAGCATGCGTCGGGCAACTTCCTGATTAACCGGATTGTCCTCAGCCACCAGAATGAGGTTGTTTTCGAACTTTTTGAGCACAGATTTTTTTTGCGGTTTTTCAGTGTTGCTGGTCTGGGATTCAAGTAGCGTTGATGTGATTACATTAAACAACCTTGATTGGCGGGTTGGCTTACGTAAAGCGTAGGAAATATTGCTGGCTTCCATATCCACAGGGCTGACTAAATCCGCAGCGGAACTGAGCAGAATAATGTGGATTTTGTTTAAAGTTGACTGAGCTCGAATCGCTTTAGCCAGATCAAGTCCGTCCATACCCGGCATCATCATGTCAGTAAGAATCAGATCAAATGATTCATTCCGTTTCTCTGCGGCATGGATTTTAGCTAACGCAGAGTAAGCATCAGCCGCGCTTTCCTGCTCCATTCCCCAGCCCGAGATTTGTTGCTGCAGAATTTCACGATTGGTGTCATTGTCGTCAACAATGAGTACCCGCAGCCCCTGCAAACTCTTCGCTGGCCTGGATTTGTGGTGACCTTGACAACGCTTGAAACGGGCAGTAAAACGAAAGCAGGAGCCTTTTCCTACTTCACTGGTAACGGTGATATTCCCGTCCATGAGTTCAACCAGCTGACGTGAAATAGTTAGACCAAGACCAGTGCCACCAAAGCGCCGGGTCATGGAACCATCGGCTTGTGAAAAGGCATCAAAAATATGTGTTAATGCTTCCGGTTCAATCCCCAGCCCGGTATCCCTGATTTCAAAACTAAGCACGACAGACTCATCGGTTTGAGCTTCGGTATTCACAGAAAGAATGACTTCACCCGTTTGGGTGAATTTAATGGCATTACCGATTAAATTAATAATGACCTGCCTTAAACGGCCACCGTCACCATTTAAATAAGTATGCGTTTCATCCGGAATGTGACAGATGAGTTCCAAACCTTTGCGGGCTGCATTTTCCGCCAGCAGCTCGCCTGTTTCATCAACAAGTTCACGTAGATCAAAATCAAAGTATTCCAGCTCCAGTTTGCCCGCTTCTACTTTTGAAAAATCCAGAATATCGTTAATAATACTGAGTAGCGAATTACCTGAACGTGCCAGTGTCTGCACAAAGTCGCGTTGGTTATCACTGAGTTCAGTATTCAATAAGAGCTCAGACATACCAAGCACGCCATTCATGGGGGTACGGATTTCATGACTCATTGTCGCCAAAAATTGAGACTTTGCCAGATTAGCTGCTTCTGCCGCATCCTTCGCTATAGTTAATTCGTGGTTAGATGTCTCCAGTTTGTGCAATGCGTTTTCCAGCGCCCGAGTGCGCTCACGTACTTTTCCTTCCAGACCAATAGTTGCCTGAAATAATGAAAAATCGTCCTGATGATCCATGTTGCTCTCAACACGTGACATCAGTGCTTTATTGATTTTTTTCAGCTTAGCCAGTTTTATGGTTAATTTTTCACACTGTTCACTGGTGCTGACATCCATGTCACTTGCTTCACTTTGCATTGCTGCGGGCTCCCTGTTTTTTTATTCTATTTTTTTATGTTCATTTCTTAGCTTGAGAAATCAGCCTATCGCAACACCGGTAAAAGTTTGGTTAACATGCATGGCGTTATATTGCTCACCGTAGGTGGCAAATCCAATCACATTATTTTCAGTCATTAATTCACTGATTTCATCTCGCAAACCTTCCTGGTTTAGCTCCAGGTTTCGCAGTATGCAATCGCATCCCAGTACTAGTTGAGGTTTACCCACTTTTTCACGCACATCAACGAATAAAGACTTTAGGTTTTCTACCATGTCGATGCCTTTGGCGACTGTTAGTACAATGCCTTCATCAATGGCGCAGAAGAAGGACAAGCTCTCATCTTCATTGACTTTTTGTATTGAGCGAACAAAATGTTGTCCCCCCACCTGAACAACAACCGGGTGAGCAGAAAAAATTTGCGGGGTTAATTTATCCACTTCAAGACCAACCATGCGCGCATATTCCTGGGCAGCTGGTTCGCCATTAATTTCTGTCACAATTCGGTGCGCAGGATCTGCCTCCGTGACAACCATTTTTGCATCTGAATCGATAAAATGCTGAGTTTTAAAGACTGTAAAAGGTTGATTGGTATTCATCAGAGTAAAAATTGCGATATCTTTGTGAAAAGCACCTTCATGGTAAATATACGTTTGCTCAAAACGAACACCATCGCCAGCTGAACCACCAAATAGCTCTATATCGCGCAAGCTCCGGTAAATTGAACTGATGACCGCTTCTTCTTGCGTGGATAATCCGTCTATTAACAAGAATCCAAAGGTCTTTGTTCCATCTGCTTGCTTGCCAAGAGATTCCATTTCCTGAGTCACAGCATGCGCAAGTTCTTCTCCCTGACTCATTTCAAAATTACTGAGGTGATTAATACGTTTTGTCACAACAGTAAAATCTTTAGAAGCAACACTCACACCTGTAATTGAACCACTCAAATATCCATCCGGGGTGATCTCACCTGCGGTAGTACAACCAATTAAATTAATTTTACTAAAATAACGATTGAGTTCAACACCTAACTGCTTGATGTCATATTCAGGCGAACAATAAAAAAGTGCCAATGAGATATCTGGCTGGTTAAGTGACTCAAAAAGTTCTTTGGCAGCAATCGCTGGATCAGTGGATTGCGAAGCACCTTTACGTATGCTGAGTTTGTCTTGATTATTCACTTGCTTCTCCCGTTTTGATTTTTATTGTTTTCACGAGCAGCGTAAAAAGAAACATCTGCCACTGTTACTCAGAATGTATTCGTCAAAACGCATGGTTTCTTGAGCTTTAACCGAGGAATGGCGTCAACGGTAAGAAGAAAGGTGCTTTTAACCTAGCCCGGATATTGCATGAATTCATGAGAATCTCGCTTAATATATTGTTTT
>CAZUAW010000131.1:0-6426 GCA_964618535.1 uncultured Thiotrichales bacterium | reverse complement strand
TAAAATCAATATCCTGCGCGATAATCACGTGAATTCATGCAATATCCGGGCTAGGCTGTTTCCTTCCCTTGGCTATTTGATGCGAAACTTTCGTACTGCGCTGTATCCGTACGTGGTCAAGTTGTAGAAAAATCCTGTAAGTTTGCCGTTTGTCACTCCCGATAAAATGTCTATGATTAGCGTGAATTGTTACGCAATGTAAATATACGCTCATATTTCAAGGAAAATTCAACTTTTCTTACAGATTTAATAGCATTTGGTCACATAACGACTATAAAAAATGTTCTATAAACAAGAAAGGAGGACGAACTGTGGAAGGCATTCTTGCACAATTAATACCACTTATCACAGGTGCTATAGGCGGAAACGTTGGCGGCGCAATCTTTAAAAAACTAAGCCTTGGAACACTTGGCAACAGTCTGGCTGGCATCGTCGGCGGCGGATTGGGTGGCAACATTCTATCCTCAGTGCTAGGCAGCGGCGCTGCTACTTCTGGCATCGTCGGGCAGCTTGCCGGTGGTGTGGTCGGAGGGACCGTACTGATGGCCGTTATTGGTCTGCTGAAAAGAGTTTTTATGAAATAGTTTTTTATTCGTAAGGCTAAATCTGTAAATAACCCGTTGACTACAAACTACTACCCCAACGGTATTTCAGATTGAAAAAAGATGGCTTTTGCCATCTTTTTTTTTGCCTGCTGCATGGCAGTCGTTGCTAGCGTTAAAAAACTTTCGGCAATCATCTCTCGCCGAGCTTACTCACGTATAATAAATTATGCAGAACTGGATGAATAAGCTCTTGAGTTTTCCTGGCCGATTGCTGGTTAAATTCATCACGCAGGAAACTTCGGCTTATACGACTTTTAGCGTTCACGATACCGCCACACTTAATCGCATTATGGAACCTGGCGATGTACTACTGGTTGAGGGGAATTTGTGGCTCAGCGGTGCGATAAAATATTTAACTCAATCCACCTGGTCGCACTCAGCAATGTATGTGGGAAATATTATCGATCCAGAGTCAGATCAGAGTGATCCAAAAGTACTCATCGAAGCAGATATTAAGCTTGGTGTGGTGGGTGTTTCGCTATCAAAATACCAGCACTTGAATATTCGTATTTGCCGACCGATAGGGCTCACTGCTGATGATAAACATAAAGTCATCAATTATATGATGAAGCATTTAGGCAATTCCTATGACCTTAAAAATATCGTTGATCTGGCACGCTATTTATTACCAACGCCACCGGTGCCAAGACGTTTTCGCCAACGCCTGATTGCGTTAGGCAGTGGCGATCCCACTCGTGCGATTTGTTCATCGTTGATTGCGCAGGCATTTCAATCGGTTAAATATCCTATTTTACCGGTTAAAAATGGTGAGCCGTCCGTAAGCGATGTGTACCAAATTCGACATCACACTCTATTTACACCACGTGATTTTGATTCATCACCGTATTTCGATATCATCAAACCGACTCTTAAACTAGGGTTTGATTATCAGTCATTTAGTTGGATGGAACCCCCTGAGCAGTGAAGATATTACATACTTCAGACTGGCATATCGGCCGTCAATTACACAATGTATCGCTGTTACAAGATCAGGCGCATGTGCTTGATCAAATCATTAACATTGTCATCGAACAGCAAGTGGATGTTGTACTGATTGCCGGAGATATTTATGATCGGGCTATTCCGCCAGCTGCGGCAATTACCTTGGTTGATGAGGTGCTTGACCGGCTTTGCCGAGAATTAAATTTACCCGTCATCGTCATTGCCGGAAACCATGATAGTCCTGAGCGACTGGGTTTTGCCTCGCGTCAATTATCGCGCGCTAATTTACACATCTGTGGCGCATTAAATAAATCCATGCAGCCTGTTATTTTACAGGATCAATATGGTGATATCGCTTTTTACAGTTTTCCTTACAGCGACCCCGCGACGGTGAGGGAAGTATTCGAGTCTGAATGCCAAACGCATGATCAGGCAACCGCGGAAGTTATTGCTCAGTTTTTAAAACAAAAATCCGTTGTGTCACGCCGTATTTTGCTCAGTCACTGCTTTGTCGCTGGCGGATCATCCAGCGAATCAGAACGACCACTCTCAGTCGGTGGAGCAGAACAGGTCTCTACCGAACATTTTAAAGGTTTTAATTATGCAGCAATGGGGCATTTACACGGCCCTCAGTATCGCAGCAAAGAAACCATTCGTTATTCTGGCTCGATATTAAAATATTCTTTTTCAGAAGTGGATCAGAAAAAATCAGTTACGCTGGTAAATATGGATCAACGTGGGGAATGCTTAATCGACTTAATCCCGTTGCAACCATTGAAAGATCTACGTGTGATTGAAGGATTTATGAAGGATGTTTTGGCCGCAGGGAAAAAAGATAAAAATGCGGATGACTATTTATTAATCAGATTACAGGATACAGATGCAATCCTCGATACCATGGGGCAGCTACGCGAAGTGTATCCCAATGTGTTGCACATCGAGCGCCCAGCGTTAATGAGCAGCTTAAAAGGCCCAAATATTGATCTGGAAAAAATAAAACATAATGAATTTGAAATGGTTGAAGATTTTTATCATCAAACATCAGGGAACGAATTAAGTCAGGCACAAAAAGATATTTTAGAAAAAATCATTGCCAAGCAACAAGATCATTTGCAATGAGACCGATTCACCTCTCAATGACCGCTTTTGGTCCCTTTGCAAAAACGGAGTTTATTGATTTTGAAATGCTGGGGAAAAATCCACTGTTCTTAATTAATGGTCAGACCGGCTCCGGTAAAACCACTATTTTAGATGCCATATGTTTTGCGCTATATCACAAGACTACCGGTAATGAGCGTGAGGCAAGGGAGATGCGTTGTGACTACGCAGCACCGGATGATCTCACCAGCGTTACCTTTGTGTTCGAATTGGCTGAACAACGCTACAAAATTGAGCGTATTCCCGAGCAGGAACGCCCAAAGCTAAGAGGCGAGGGTGTAAGTAAACAACCCGCTAAGGCAACTCTGGAGCGTTTGACAGCTGCTAGTTCAGAACTGATGGTTGCAGCCAAAGTCACCGATGCAACGCATGCAATTGAGCAGCTGATGGGTTTAAAAGTTGACCAGTTTCGCCAAGTGATGGTTTTGCCTCAGGGACAATTTCGCAAATTATTAATGGCGGACTCAAAAGACAGGGAAACTATTTTTAGCCAGTTATTTGAAACCGGAATCTATAAACGGATAGAAGAAGATTTATCGCGTCAGGCAAAGTCGCTGTGGGTGCGTCGAGAAAAGCTTAAAGATAATCAACAAGGCGTACTAAAAACGGCAGGACTTGAAAATGTAGAGCAACTGGATAATGCAGTGCTGACACTTGCACCAGACGAAATTAAGGCGCAACAGCAGTATCAGAAAAAAGAAGCATTTTTCATCTCGGCAGATAGAGCGCATCGAGATGCGATTGTGTTGCAAAATGATTTTAATAGTTTGGCGATTTTAGAACAGAAAAAACAATCAATTGATTCGCGTAAAGATACGATGAATCGACAGCGAAAACGAAAAGAACAGGCAGAGCAAGCACTGGTTTTGATTCCTGTTTATGATGAGTTACAGCGTCGTTCAGAAGAATTAAATCTATTGGAAGAGAAAGTTGTTTCTACACAGGCAAGGCTTAAACAAACCAAACAAAGAAAAGTCCTCGCGACAGAGGAAAAGAAAAAAAATGAACCGCGAATACAGCAGTTAGATCAATTTAAAAATGAAAAGTCTCATTTGGAGCGTACTCAACAATCGGTTCATAAGCTGAAAAAAATTGAAACCGATGCGGCGCTGGCTAAACAAAAGTATCAAGCGCAACAGGTTCAACAGCAACAGTTAAAAGATAATCAGCAGGCATTGTTAGAAAGCATCACTAAGGCTCGCCAAGAAAAACAACAGCTGGAAAAAAGTGTTACCGAGCAACCAGAGCTAAAAGTTGAGATAAATCAGGCCGAGAGCCAGCTGCAAAATAGGCAACAATTGGAGCAGATTTTAACCCAAGTCAATGAATTGGAGGAGCAGTCCCAACAAAAGCTGACTGAGATTGATAAACAAAAAAAGCATTGTCAGCAAGCGCAATTAACAGTAAAGAAAACGGACCTGGCATGGCATCAGGGGCAGGCAGTGGTGTTGGCAGAGGCGTTACAGCAAGACCAGCCTTGTCCCGTGTGTGGCAGTGAAACGCATCCCTTTCCAGCGGCAGGAACCCATCCAGTCCCCTCAAATGCTGAACGTAAAACGGTACAGTTAGAGGCCGAACGCGCCGAGCAGCAACTACACAAAATCACCGAATCACTCAATACGCTCAATAATGACTTAAAACATCAGCGTCAACGTGAGGAAGAACTGACTCAAACGCTGGGAGAATTGTCCTCCAGGCGTGTCGATGAACTGGAACAACATCTGAGTAAATTGTTTCAAATCGAGCAGCAACAGCAGGCTCAGAAAAAACGTTTGTCTGAATTGGATAATCTAAATTCAGCTTACGAGCAATCAGCACAAGCGCTGATTGAAAATCTGGATGCAGTAACTCTAAAGGTGAATCAATGTGCTGAAATCTATCATCGCGCTGAAGCGTCTTTAAATGAACGTTTAAGCGAATTACCTGAAGAGTTTCTGGACGCGGATGCGCTAACCCAAGCGCTAGAGAATAGCGCCACGAAAGTGAGTGCTCTCGAAAAAAATATTGCAACGGCTGACAGTGAATATTTGCAAACTGAAAAACTGTTTCAGGGATTATCGTCTGAACTTAAAGCTGTGCAACAACAGTTGTTAAATGCTCAAACTGTGATTAAACAGACTAATCTCAATTGGACAACCACGCTTGAAAAAAGTGATCTTGCATCCATTGAAAAGTTTAAAAATGCGATTTTAAATGATGAAGAATTATTAAAGCTATCAAATGAGATTCAGCAGTTTGATCAAACCACGCAGGAGACTATCGGAGCGATTAAACAACAATCACAATTACTCAATGAAAAAAAGCCACCAGATTTAGATAAATCGCAAAGCAGTTTGAAAGTAGCCAGCGAAGAAAAACGTTTGGCGGAAAAAGCCTGGCAATCTATTAACCAGCAATTGATTACCTTAAAGGAATATCAGAAAGCACTGCAAAAATTTGCGCTAGAGCAAAAAGATCTGGAGGAAGAATATCAAGTCATCGGTACGCTTGCGGACGCCGCCAATGGGCGCACCGGCGCGAAAGTCAGTTTGCAACGATTTGTATTGGCTGTGATGCTGGATGAAGTACTGCTGCAAGCTGGCAAGCGTCTTAGGTTAATGAGTAAAAACCGATATCAGCTGCACCGTCAAAGAGATCGAACCCGCAGCCGTGGCGCATCCGGTCTTGAGCTGGTAGTGGAAGATGCGTATAGCGGTAAAACTCGCCCAGTAGGGACGTTATCTGGCGGCGAGAGCTTTTTAGCGTCGTTATCGCTGGCGCTGGGATTATCCGATGTGGTGCAGGCGCGCTCGGGGGGTATTCGGCTGGATACTTTATTTATTGATGAGGGATTTGGTAGTCTTGATAGTGAATCACTGGATTTGGCTATTCGTACGTTAATTGATTTAAAAAATGCTGGTCGGATGGTTGGTATTATTTCTCACGTCTCTGAGCTTAAGGAGCAGATAACACAGCGAATAGATGTGATTAAATCTCCTGGTGGAAGCCAAATAAATTTAATTCAATAACCCACTGAGTTTTCCCTCAGTAATAATAACTAGATAATAATTTGCTTATCTAAGCACTAGGGCTTAGCTCCTCTCAGTCGCACCTAAGCCAAATTTCGTTGATTTCACCACAGTCGCAACATGAATAGTGAACTGTTGCCGGTTATTACTGTGGAAGGGCCAATTTGTGAAAAATAAATGACGTATTTTTGCGACAACACAGTCTATTAAAGTGCGTGGATCACAGAGACGATGAAGCTGAAACTTAATTGGCTCACGAAAGTCCATAGACACAGAATTAGCAAAATCTAATGTAGAACAATAATAATGAGGAACACATTTATGCTGAATTTTATGACGAAAATTTTCGCAAACAATATCTCTGATACCGAAGATCTGAAGTCTGACAATATTATCCCCCAGAAAATAACGCTCGAAGATACTCAGATTCTGAAAGACCAAGAAAAACCAAGACTTGCAGTGGGTCGCAACCCGTTTAAAAAGAACAGTGCGCTACCAAAATATCATGAGATGGACCCAACCATTGAAATGAAGCAGCCAGATTTTGATGCAGGGACGGATGATAAAGCGCTTCCCGTCATCGCAAAATCCGAATTTGGCAGAAAGCCCAGCCAACCTGGTCCCTGGAATGATCCGACCGTAGAAGTCTTTCTACCGGCCTAGCCCGGATATTGCATGAATTCATGAGAATCTCGCTTAATATATTGTTTTCA
>CAZUAW010000130.1:0-6434 GCA_964618535.1 uncultured Thiotrichales bacterium | reverse complement strand
TAATTAATTTGTTCCCAGATTCCGCTGCTGTCGGGTAGTAAAGATGATTTACTGCCTTTTTCCAGCCATCGGTGTAATTGCTGGAGTTTGAATAATAGCCAGCCAATATAGACTAGTAAAACGATGACGAAACTGACCAGCCATAACCCGGTAATCGAGCCACCAACGATACCGCCAAATAGGACTAAAGAAAGTCGCCAGTATTCAGCAGTCCAGAATTCACGCTGCATTATTCATCCGCATTAAAGCGGTAGCCTGCACCGCGAATGGTTTGTAGTTTATTGACGATGCCGTAGTGAGTAAGTTTCTTTCGCAGGCGCATAATGTGGACATCGACAGTACGTTCTTCTACATAAGTAGTTTGTCCCCATACGCGGTCGAGTAATTGCGCTCGGTTGTAAAGACGCCCCGGATGTTTCATGAAAAAGTATAATAGTTGGTATTCTATTCCACTGATATCAGCAGATTTATTGTTAATTGTCACTATTTGATTTTCTGGGTCGATAGAGATTCCAGATTGCTGTAAAAGTTTTTCTGAGCTTAATCCATGAGCGCGACGTATTAAAGCACGGATGCGAGCATCAAGTTCTTTGAGGGAGACTGGTTTGGTTAAGTAATCGTCAGCGCCAGCATCGAGTCCGGTGATTTTATCTGCTTCCTCAGCTTTGGCTGTGAGCATGAGGACGGGAAGTTTTTTGTGTAGCGAGTTCTTACGAATTTTACGGAGTAACTTAATGCCGTCTGTATCGGGAAGCATCCAGTCCAGTAAGAGAATGTCCGGGGTTATATTATTCAATTGCAGCATGGCTTGTTCCCCATTCTCTGCTTCGACCACCCGATAGTTTTTTGACTGCAAAAACAATAACAACATTTCCCGAATCGGTTGGTCATCTTCCACTAATAATATTGTGTACATTATTTGCTATGCTAATGGCGTTATTCGTCTTGGGTCTCAGTATCATGAGGAAAATATTTAGCACGAATATGTTCAAGGCTGGTGTGCCGAACATCTTTACCTTTTACGAGGTAAATAACATATTCGCAAATGTTCTGTGCATGGTCTGCAATTCTTTCCAATGAGCGTGCGCACCAGTTAATTCTCAAAGCATTTTTAATTTGCCGAGGTTCTTCTATCATATGGGTGATAACCAGACGGGATAAATTATCAAACTCTTTATTTATTTTAGAATCCTGAGTGAATACTTTCACCGCTTGCTCGGTATCGAGCCGCGCAAAAGCGTCCAGCGAGTCGTGTAAAATATTCAAGACAAGCTGACTTAAATGCGAAAGTTCAGAGTGTAAGTCGGTAATGGTGTCTTTTTTGGCGAGTTTTTTAGCATAACGCGCAATTTTTTCTGCTTCATCACCGATTCGTTCCAGGTCAGTGATGACTTTAATAACGGCAATCACTAAACGCAGATCACTTGCAGCAGGTTGACGCCGTGCGATAACACGCGTGCACTCTTCGTCAATTTCTACTTCCATTGTATTGATTTCGTGATCCTGTCCAACAACCTTTTTTGCCAGTTCACGGTCACGTTCAAGCAGCGATTTAATGGCGTTGACAGACTGCATTTCAACCAGTCCGCCCATGCGTAAAACCTTGCTGCGGATATCTTCCAGTTCCTCGTTATAGCGTCGAGATATATGTTGTCCAAGTTCCATAGTGCGATACCTTAAGTACTAACCAAAACGGCCAGTAATATAATTTTCAGTAAGTTTGTGTTCCGGGTTTGTGAAGACCTTGTTAGTGTCATTCACCTCGACCAGTTTGCCGAGATGGAAGTAGGCAGTACGAGATGACACTCTAGCGGCTTGCTGCATGGAGTGCGTGACGATGGCGATAGTGTATTTGGCGCTTAATTCAATCATCAGCTCTTCAATTAATGCCGTTGCGATTGGGTCGAGTGCGGAAGTAGGTTCGTCCATCAGAATGACTTCTGGGTCTATCGCAATGGTTCTGGCGATGCATAAGCGTTGCTGTTGACCACCGGATAAACCGGTTCCTGGCTTGCGTAAATCATCTTTAACTTCGTTAAATAAACCAGCGCGAGTGAGGCTTTTTTCGACCAGATCATCCAGCTCTGCACGGTTATTGGCGAGTCCGTGAAGGCGCGCACCATAGGCGACGTTGTCATAAATTGATTTAGGGAATGGATTGGCTTTTTGAAAGACCATGCCGACCCGTGCGCGCAGTAAAACCGGGTCTTGTTCTTTGGCGTAAATATCTTCGTCATCGAGCATAAATTCACCGCTTACTTTACAGATTGGAATGGTGTCGTTCATCCGGTTCAGGCAGCGGAGATAGGTTGATTTTCCGCAGCCAGAAGGCCCGATCATTGCAATCACTTCATTTTTTCCGATATCTAAATTAACATCGAATATAGCTTGTTTTTCTGCATAAAATACATCGACGTTGCGCGTTGAATATTTGGGGCTATCGACAAATGGCTTGCCGACAGTTCCCTTGATTTCAACATCAAATTCGTTTTTCTTTTCGATATTTTTGGTCAGATTCATTAGCTTACCATTTCCTTTCAAACTGTTTACGTAGCATTACGGCAATAAAATTCATCACAACTAAAAATGCCAGCAGGACCATAATTGCAGCAGAGGTGCGTTCAGTAAAAGCCCTTTCGGGGCTGTCCGACCATAAGTAAATTTGCACCGGCATCACCGTGGATGGATCCAGAATACTTTGCGGCACATCAGCGACAAAAGCGACCATGCCAATCATCAGCAATGGTGCAGTTTCTCCCAACGCCTGTGCCATACCAATAATGGTTCCCGTTAAGATACCCGGCATTGCCAGCGGAACTACGTGGCCGAAAGTGGTTTGTACTTTTGATGCGCCCAGTCCCAACGCTGCTTCGCGAATGGAGGGAGGTACCGACTTAATGGCTGCGCGACTGGCGATAATAATGGTGGGCAGTGTCATCAGTGTTAACACCAGGCCACCGGTCAACGGAGCAGAGCGGGGCACACCGAAGAAGGCGATAAATACCGCTAACCCCAGTAGCCCAAAAACAATAGAAGGGACTGCCGCGAGATTATTGATATTAATTTCAATTAAATCGACCCAGCGATTATTTTGTGGCGCAAATTCTTCCAGGTAGATTGCGGCGAGTACGCCGATGGGGAAAGACAGCATCATGGTTACAATCATGGTCAGGAGTGAGCCAACGAGCGCACCTCTAATGCCAGCCTGCTCTGGTTCACGCGAATCTCCCGCTGTGAAAAATGTAGTATTAAAGCGTTTTTCCAAGCGGTTTTCGGCCAATAGTTTGTCGATCCATACCAGTTGAAAATCCTTAATGCGTCTTTCGGATTCTGGAATATCTCGGTCAATCTTACCTTTCATGAAAACATCAATATCATCTTTCGCCAAAAACCAGAATGATTGCGTGGAGCCGATTAATTTGGGATCAATAATAACCTGATCACGAAGATCGTAGGCAGCAGAGTTGCTGACCAATTGTTTTAATGCACGTTTTTGTTTGCGACCTTTGGCATCAGGAAACATCTGCTTCAATGTGCCTTTAATTAACTTGCCGTAATTTGCGCTGAACAGTGCTTCTTTATCAGAGTCTTTATCAACGCCTAAAACTTGTGAATCAATTTTAATATCGAGCTTTACATATGTTTGCTGAAAAGCCGGGAGACCCTTGCCTGTAATATTGACGACCAGAATCAATAAAAATAGAAAACTAATCAATATTGAAATAAAGCCATAAAAACGAAACCGTTTTTCCCGTGCGTAGCGCTTCTTTAAACCGGCACGGACTTTTTCAGTATTTTTGTAGTTGTCTTGCGAAAGTATGTTTTTTTGCATGTCCATTATTCGTATTGTTCCCGATACTTGCGAACCACATGTAAAGAAATGACGTTCAAAATAAGGGTGACGGTAAACAAGCCTAGCCCCAGAGCAAATGCTGCCAGTGTTTTAGGGCTGTCAAATTCCTGATCACCTGTTAGCAGCGTAACAATTTGCACGGTTACCGTGGTAACAGCTTCTAGTGGATTGGCAGTGAGGTTGGCTGCCAGTCCGGCTGCCATCACCACAATCATGGTTTCGCCAATCGCGCGCGATGCTGCCAGTAAAACGCCACCAACAATGCCAGGTAACGCCGCCGGTATGATGACTTGTTTGATGGTTTCAGACTGAGTGGCCCCCATCGCGTATGCCCCATCTCGCATGGATTGAGGGACGGCGGAAATTACATCATCGGAAAGCGAGGAGATAAATGGAATAATCATAATTCCAATGACAATCCCTGCTGCCAGTGCGCTCTCTGAAGAAGGGTGTAAACCGATTGATTCACCCAAGGTGCGAATAAAAGGTGCCACCGTTAATGCAGCAAAAAAACCATAAACAACGGTTGGGATACCGGCAAGGATTTCGAGCATGGGTTTGGCGATGCCTCTGAAAGTACTGCTCGCATATTCAGAAAGATAAATAGCCGACATTAAACCTAATGGCACGGCAATGACGAGCGCGATAGCAGAAATGAGCAGCGTACCGGTAAACAATGGAATGGCACCGAAACTGCCGGAGCCACCGACCTGATCACTGCGGATAGCAGTTTGTGGGCTCCAGTGTGTACCGAATAAAAATTCTGCGATTGGGACTGCTTTAAAAAATTGCAGCGCTTCAAATAACACTGAAAAAACAATGCCGATAGTTGTCAGAATGGCAACGGATGCACAGGCAATCATGATCCATTTAATGGTTCTTTCAACCTGATTTCTGGCGCGAAATTTTGGCTTTATAAACTGTAGCGCAAGAAAAATACTGATGACGACAAGAGATAAAACAGCAGCCGTTTTTGCCAGAGTGCTGATGCGCATCAGGTTTTGATAGTTGATAGCTGCCGCATGTCTTGCAGCATCTTCAGCTAAACTTTCTGCACCCAGAGTGCCTGATTCGGCGAGATTTTTTACCTGATTGATATACAGGCTTTTTTCATCTTTTGATAATGATTGAATCTCAGAGGGAAGATCCGCAATGGTTAGCGAGGTGACAATGCTTGAATCAAACCCTGTCCAGAGCAGGAGCATTAATAACGCGGGAAGTCCCGCCCACAGCGCTACCAGGTAGCCATAATATTGTGGACGGGAGTGTAGATCATAGCGCCCTTTAGCCGTGCGACCGGCAACCTTGATGGCACGTGCCCGGCCTAAAAAATAGCCAAACAGCAGTAGTGCCAATAAGGTGATCAGTAACGTGTTAGTCGCCATAATTATGCTTCGTCGGGCTTACTCTGATTTTAAATCCAGAGGTTTCAATGCTCTGGCATTTGAGCCAATTTCCTTACGCTTTTCTTCTGAGAGGGGAATTAAACCTTTGTCGGTTAAATAGCCATCATCACCCCAAGTTTCTTCATCTGTGAATTCAGCAATAAATTCTTCAATGCCGGGTACTTTACCAACATGCGCCTTTTTAACATAGAAGTATAAGGGGCGTGAGATAGGGTAAGAACCGTCAGCAACCGAGTCAAACGTCACTGCAATCCCATCAATTGAAGTGCCTTTAACTTTGTCTGAATTCTGATCAAGAAAACTAAATCCAAATACGCCTAATGCGCTTGGATTTCGGACTAATTTTTCGACAATTAAATTATCATTTTCACCGGCTTCAATATATCGACCATCCTCACGAACAGTATGGCAAATTTCCTTGTATTGACGCTTTAGCGCTTTAGCTTGCTTTTTATCACCCGCCTTTTTAGCCTTTTTAGAGTCAGATTTTAATTGCTTGATCCAGCCAATTTTTTTGCAGCCGCCTTCAAGCGCGAGTTCTGCAAATGCATCTCGGGTGCCAGAAGTTGGTGGCGGGCCCAGCACCTCAATTTTGCTATCGGGCAGGGAAGCATTCACTTCTTTCCAGTTTTGGTAAGGATTGTCGATGAGTTCGCCGTCCTTTTTTCCTGGTACTTTTTTCGCCAGAGCAAGGAAAAGATCTTTGGGCGTTAATGCAAAATCAGGTGCTGATTTTGCATTTGCGATGGCAATACCATCATAGCCAATCTGGACTTCAATGATATCTTTTACACCATTGGCCTGACATTTATCGAACTCGCTTTTCTTGATTCTGCGAGAAGCGTTAGTAATGTCTGGCGTATTAATAGCAATGCCCGCACAAAACAACTTCATGCCGCCGCCACTGCCAGTCGCTTCGACTTTAGGTGTCTTCTTGCCAGTTTTCTTACCATACGTTTCGGCAACCACCGTGGAAAAAGGATAGACAGTGGATGAACCAACGATATCGATATGACTACGTGAGGCCGCGCTAACGGATGTTGCTGTGGCTAAGCCAATCCCGATTGCAAGTAGGGTTGTTACTGGCAAAGTTAAATGTTTCATTGATGAACTCCTGAGTAGTTAATATTTCAGCGAGTGTAAACAATGAATATGACAGGAATATGACGTGTTTG
>CAZUAW010000129.1:0-6523 GCA_964618535.1 uncultured Thiotrichales bacterium | reverse complement strand
GCAACCATGACCATCGCGGGTCTAACCAGACGACCATTCAACAGATAACCTTTCTGCATGGTAGCAATCACATGGTTTGGCTCGACATCAGCACTTTCCTGCATCGACATCGCCTGATGGTGATCAGGATTGAATTTGTCGCCGGTTGGGTCTACCGCTTCAACGTCGAATTTCTCAAGCACGTCGATGAACATCTTCAAGGTCAGCTCGGTACCTTCTCGGAGCTTGTCGGATTCGGCATTATCATCAGCCGCCGCCAGCCCCATTTCCAGACTGTCAACAACGGGTAATAACTCATTGACGAACTTTTCCAGCGCGTATTTGTGCGCGTTTTCGACATCCCGAATTGAGCGTTTACGCATATTGTCTTGCTCAGCCTGCATCAGTAAAACCTTGTTCCAGTTTTCTTCTGCGCGGGCTTTGGCTGCATCTAGTTCCTCTTCCATGCTATTGGTTTGCTCCTCAGAAGAATCCGTCTCCTGGTCAATATTGGCTTCTATATCGGCGTTATTTTCGGTGTCGATTGCCTGATCTTCGACGAGATCGTCTACCTGCTCATCAGCTTGCATTACGCATTACTCCAAATCCGCACGCGGCGGTATTAATTAGATGGTCTTTAGGGCATCTCTATTTATTCAGGATGAGATAGATTGAGAATCAGGATTTTCAAGAGCAAGGCGCTAAGAGACTGTAATAGCGGGACTATTGCGGTCACTTAGTAACGCAGCTATTGGAAATCCTGAACTCAAGATACTCATTCTGAATTAATAGAGGTGCCCTTTAGGTGGGGATGGCTAGCGGGAATTCAAGGCTGCGCCAAGTAATCTTGCTGTCACATCGACGACTGGCACAACTTTGTCATAGTCCATGCGGGTTGGACCGATCACGCCCATCACGCCGACTATCGCACCATCAACTGAATACGGCGCGGTCACAACGCTGCATTCATCGAAGGTTTTGTTGCCCGATTCCTGACCAATAAAAATTTGTACACCCTCAGCGTTGGTGCAGCGATCCAGTATATGCAGGATATCGCGCTTGGCTCCAAAGCTGTCGAATAGCTGCCGCAATTGTTTGAGATCAGCCAGATCCTGATAGTCCATTAAGCTGGTTTCACCTGCCATGACATAGTCTTGAGAAGTGTCTTCTGCGAGCGCCTGACCACCTAATGTTACGGCTGATTCCATCAGTGAATTCATGTCATTCTGTATGCGGCGCAATTCTTTAACCAGTCGATCCCGCGCGACCACCAGATCACAGCCTGCATATTCTTCGGTGAGATAATTAGAGGCTTGCTGTAACTCCGAGCGTGAGTATTTTTTATCCAGCGTCAAAACTCGGTTTTGAACCTCGCCATGACTCAGCACCAGCACCGCCAGCACACGATTTTCATCCAGTTTCACAAAGTCGATTTGTTGCAAAACTGAGGCATCAGTTTTGGGTAGCGTCACGACTCCCGCCATACTGGTGATGCTTGACAACAACTCAGAGGCTGATTTTACCAGCGAAGTTGAATCAGCCGCGTTGCCCAGCTCTTGCTCCAGACTGATAACAACGCCCTCGTTCAGTGGTCGAATTTGCAGCATGGTATCAACAAAAACGCGATAGCCTGCTGAGGTTGGGATTCGACCTGCCGAGGTATGCGGAGAGCTGATCAAACCCATATCTTCAAGATCCGCCATCACATTGCGGATTGTCGCCGGACTGACATCCAACCCAGATGATTTTGCCAACGCGCGCGAACCAATTGGCTGACCTTCGTTGATATGTGAATGCACCAACGTTTTCAGCAATTTTCTGGCACGTTCGTTCAAGCTAGGTATGTCGTTAGGTTTGTGATTACTCATGAGTGATGATTCAGTAGCGAATTTTCGTGTCGCGATTGATGCGCTTCGTCCCTCAGCACATCCTACATTTTAAGTAAGCATCTATCAGTATATACTTTCAGCCATGCAAGCATTCAGTAAAATCGGCGTAACAGTCAAACCTATTAATGAAGAGCTCACCCGTTCTTTGACAGGCAATTTACTCGCCTATCTGGATGAGCGAGGCATTCATTATCAACTCGATGAAACCCTCAAAACCATTGGTTACTCCGCCGAAAAAACCATTAACCGCGAGACTTTGGTTAAAGCCTCCGATCTCATCATCGTCATTGGTGGCGACGGCACACTACTGGATGCTGCCCGCTCAATCGCTGGTACCAATATCGCATTAATTGGCGTGAACATCGGCAGGCTTGGTTTTTTGGTAGATGTTTCTCCAGCAGAATTTGCTGATCAACTGGATGAGATTTTTGCTGGTAACTATCACGAAGAAAAACGCGCCATGCTGCATGCAGAAGTATTGCGAGATGGAGATATTATCGCTGCTGGTAATGCCTTTAACGACATCGCACTGCACAATCGCGCCAGAATCCGCATGATTGAATTTGAAACTCACATAGATGATCAGCGGGTCAACACCCATCGTGCTGATGGCATTGTTGTCTGCACCCCAACTGGATCTACCGCGTATGCGCTTTCCGGTGGTGGCCCAATATTGCACCCAGAGCTAGATGCGCTGGCACTGGTACCAATTTGTCCACACACCTTATCGAATCGACCCATAGTGGTCACAGGAAACAGTAAGATTACGCTGCGACTCAGGCAAAACAGCCATACCAACGCAATGGTTGCCTTCGATGCGCAAAACACTGTCGACATTGAAGCCGACGATGAAATCAAAATTTGCCGACATGAAAAACCGCTGCGACTGCTACATCCCCCCGGATACGACTATTACAGTATCCTCAGAAAGAAGCTACGCTGGAGCGAACAGCCTTAACGGCGTCTCTACCCATGTTGACCCATATCAGAATTTCAGACTTCGCCATCATCGACGAACTGGACATTGAGCTGCCTCCCGGTCTAACCGTCATGACCGGTGAAACGGGTGCAGGTAAGTCCATTATGATTGATGCGATTGGGCTGGTGCTCGGTGATCGCGCTGACGCCAACACCGTGCGCCACGGTGCTGATAAAGCCGAAATTTCAGTGACGCTGGATATCGAGCAAAAACGCGTCCGTGACTGGCTCACAGCCAATGATCTTGAGAACGAAGAAGAATGCATTCTCAGACGCATCATCACCAAAGAAGGACGCTCGCGCAACTACATCAACGGCTCCCCTTCCACGCTGGCGATGATGCGAGATCTGGGCGAACAACTGGTTGATATTCATGGTCAACACGCACACCAATCGCTGATCAATTCTAGCTCCCAGCGTGAGTTACTGGATGCACACGGCAATCTGCAAAAACAGTTAGAAGCACTGGCATCCGTGCATCACCAATGGCACCAAGCTCAGACAATGCTCGATCAATTGCGCGATGGTGATGAAGCCCGTCAGGCAAAGATTGATCTACTCAGTTTTCAAGTCACCGAGCTGCAAGCATTAGCCCTGCAAGAAAACGAAATCGACGCGCTCAACAATGATCTCAATCGCCTCGGACATGCCGAGCAACTCAAAGCCAGCGCCACCCAAGCGCTAGAAAAACTCTATGAAGAGGAATCCAGCCTCTACCAGCAGATCGGCACCCAACAGCAGCAATTAACGGATGCAGCTGCCATCGACAAACGCTTTAACGAACCTGCTGAAATGCTGCAAAACGCGTTGATTCAAATTGATGAATCCGTCAGCCAGCTACGTGATCTCGACAAAACCCTCGATGCTGACCCGACAGCCCTGAGCTACGTTGATGAGCGACTCGGAAAAATCCATGACCTTGCGCGCAAGCACCGAGTCGAACCTACCGACTTGCTGCAAAAATTTATTGCGCTCGATACCGAACTCAATGCGCTAACTGGCCCAGAAACAAGCCTTGATGCACTCGAAGAAAAAGCGCAAAAACTCGCCGCTGATTATGATCAGCTGGCAGAAAAAATTCGCCAGAAAAGAAAGTCCACCGCCATCAAACTCAACAAACACATCACCACCGCGATGCAGGAGTTGGGTATGGAAGGTGGTATTTTTTCCGCTGAGATCGAGCCTCTAAAAGCCGGTGTCCGCAAAGCACACGGCATAGATGAAATTTGTTTTTTAGTCTCCACCAACCCCGGCAATCCGCCACAGCCGCTCAGCAAAGTAGCCTCTGGCGGCGAGCTATCGCGCATTAGTCTGGCAATTCAGCTGGAAGCTTCGGCTAAAACCCGTGTTCCCACCATGATTTTCGATGAAGTGGATAGCGGCGTCGGCGGCGCGATTGCAGAAGTTGTCGGTAAGAAATTACAAAGCCTTGGTACAGAAGCTCAGGTGTTTTGTGTCACCCACTTGCCACAAGTTGCAGCCTGTGGACACCATCACTTTCAGGTCAATAAAACCAAATCCAGCGACAAAACTACAACCTCGCTGAAAACACTCAAAGCGGATCAACGCGTGGATGAAATAGCAAGAATGCTTGGCGGAAAAACCATCACCGAACAAACCCGTCGCCACGCCGAAGAAATGCTGGAACTACTCACCAGATAAATCGTCAGATAATCTCTGCCTTCAGCCCCTCATATAAATCGCCAGAAATATCACTTTCCACTTTTTGCGAACCCAGCCCAAAACGAAACCCCTGAATCAATCGTTGTCTATGTTCGTCTTTCAATAGATCCTTTAGTTTGACGTTACTGAACTCATCTAAACCTTCGACGATAACTTCCGTCAACAGGCCAGTTTTGGTGAGTTTTAAATGCGTAAAATAATCAATCAAAAGTTTCGCCTGCTCCTCGCTATAGTCAACCAGAACCTCCCGATCGATTTTAATAAAATCCGGTCTGAGCCGGTAATACCGTGAAAGCGAAGAATTACCCACACCAAAATCATCTAAAGCAAACCTTAACTCGAAGCGATGCTTTAATTTAGAAAGCATCTCTGAAAAACGTTCCAGGTCATGTCTAGTTTCGTATGCCGAGCCCGAGTAGCTGGTAATCGTTTTCTCAGATATCTCGAGCACAATATTGTCACCGCGAATAAGTCCCTTTTTAATACAGTCGTGAATTAATTCCGGGAACGCCTGCCTTTCAATCGTTTTAGGATAAACATTCAGAAAAAGTGGCGGCCTTTCTGAAACCCTGAATATTCTTAGCCTCTCAAAAGCCTGCTTGTATTGCTGGATTGACTCCTTAACCATATGAAGATCCAGCTCAGTCTGAAATTCAACACCCCATCTTTCTGCCGCGTTAAAAAGATCAGGAGGGCTTTTTTCATCCTCTTTTCTTCGAGCCAATGCCTCCCAACCCACGATATCTGCCTGTAAACCATCTTCGGGCAGCCTACGGAGTTTAACGATTTTTTCAAAATGGCAGGTTAAGGATTTCACCTCTTTTTTAAAAGATGAAAAACGCTTGAAATAAACCGAATCGCTCACATAGCCATATTTATCTTTAATTGAATCAATAATGTGATCATTAAGAGAGTTCGTCTCTATTTTTTCAGGAGAAAGAAAATAGGCCAATCCCGCTGAAGCCACATCACAGATATATTGATCAACAACATTTTCACTCAGATTATTGCCGGTGATAACCAGCAATACCCCCTCACATGGAAAGACAGGAATAATCAATACATCTTTTCTACCCGGCTCGAGAGCCGCGACAAAATTTTTCAAATAAACCGGCTTTCTAAGCTCGTGTGGCTGCTGAATTTTTCTTTTTAACTGCTCATGTATTTGAAAAGTCGAAAGCGTCACTCTATCGTCTGTAGATCGAATCGTTTTTTCCGTTATGTTTTCCCCTCCTTCACTCTTAATGTATGCACAATCCCCATTCAGTTGCGCCACAATTTTATTCAGAATCGCTGTGACGGCTTGCAGACTAGACAATGCAGGGTCAATGCTAAAAAAACTTTCCAAAAACGGATCATAAGCTTCAAATACACCCTGCGGTTGCACCAGAACTGAATGAGCCAGCGGCCCATGAATATTGGGATCAAGGGTCGAAACCGGATTGGCCGGATGTTTCAGCACAGACAAGGAGGCATGAATAAATTTATCAAACTCAACGGCTAAATCCCGAACGAACTCGACCCGATCTAACTCGTTGGATAAGTGCTTGTAAAATTGATTATTTCTTGGGAAATACTGAAATTCACTAAAACAAGTCTTTTCATAGCGAATGGGAGCCAGCTCCTCAAGCACCACAGGAAAAAACTCCGGAGAACCATGTGGGCTCACCACATGTAATTTGTAAGCATCCGTCGCTTCAATATTGTAGCAATGGTGAGAATCAAGATAATGATTAGACAATAGTGCCAAAAACACATCGCTCTGCTGTATCTCATCCCGAATAACGGACTCCCACTTTCCACCTGTGGGAATACTTTCATCCAAAAACACATCAACATCACTACGCTTTTCAATCGCTTTTTGAATGACTTTCGCCAGTTCCCGGTCACCATCCGAGAAAGAGATAAATACCCTAAGCTTGCTGCTTCCCTGATCCATTTTTTTAGTCCCTGTACTTATTGATTCCATTCACAACAAAACCTAGCAGCAATGC